>CALVPQ010000005.1 GCA_944351415.1 uncultured Clostridia bacterium
CTGGTTGGAGAGTGGAGATAAACTCTATTTTTTAGTTTGCTCTGTCGGACAATGATGCAAACTAAGTTTGCTGGTGCACCTAGAAGGACTCGAACCCTCGATAATCGTTCCGAAGACGATTGTGATATCCACTTCACTATAGGTGCAAAATTTATAAATTTGAAAATAAAAATATTTTTTTATATTTGACCTTATTTGACCTTAATTTTTTATAAAATTTTATTTATTTTTTATATTTATTTTAAATATTCTTTAAAGATTATTATTTTTATATATTTAAGATAATAATTAAAAGGTTTAAGATATAACTTTTATTTTTCCACTTATGTAGAAAAAGTATTTTTGTTCACAATTTATCCTAAAGAAGAATAAATAATCATGAGGGCAAAATAATGAAATATAATGATGAGCAAATCCTTAGTCTAGAAGATTATGAAGCTATTGCAAAAGCTTATGCAAATTCGATGAAAAACAAAGGATTCATCTTTGTTCAAGTGGATAGCAGTGAAGTTAAAACTCTTATTGAGGAGAGTTTTAACTATCTTGCAGAAATAAAAAGTTGTCTTTTTATTATGGGCGGTTTTTTAAATACAGCCAGTTTATATTCACTTAATGAACGACAAATAAAAAAATTACAAATTCTTTTTGACTATTCAAAACCATTTCAACCATTTAGAATGAAACACGATAAAACTTTATGTTTCTTAAAATTTTTAGGGTTAGAAGCCAAACTACACAGAAACCTGCTCGCACTTGCTGATAAAACGAGTTATGAAAGAGAGCTTAAAAAAATTGTTGACGATAGACTTATAACCCTATCTAATATCTTTATGATTTCATAAAATCTATTGTTTTAGGTATTACGGTATCTATAGTTTTTCTAAATAACACAAATTGTTCTTGTGTATAAGGTTTAGATACATCATCTTCTTCTGCCATATCTGTTGGAAAAATTGAAAGTTCACGAACAAGCATTTTGCAAATATTTTTTCCAATAACATAAATAACATTATAGTCATCTATATCATTTTTATATTCAATAGTTTCATAATCATCGCTTTCCATGATTTCATTGTATGCATAACCTAATAAAAATTGCAATTTTTCAATAGCAAGCTCGTTTCCGCGTGCAGCTGACACAATTTCCCATTTTAAATATTTTTCATAATTTTCAGGAAGAAGTTGAGGCACACCTGTTTTATAGTAGTATGCAAGAATATCCATTGCCACTAAATCCCCTTCTCCTGCTTTTTTCTTTGTTTCAGCAAACTTTTCTTTAAATTTCTGTGGTTGGTTTTCTATGTATTCATTCAAGGTTTTTCGTAAATCTGTAAATCCTTTTAATGCATCTTCATAATCAAGATATTCTGGTCTTTTATAAATTCTATTCATAATTTTCTCCCTTACCTATTTTATTATATCATAAGTTTATCTAATATTCGCATATTTTTATAATTTTTTTTATCATTTATTATTTTTTTTGCTTTTTGATATTATTGCAAGCATTTCATATTCTCCTGTTCTTGCAAACATATCGTAAAGTTCTATACTCTCAATTTTGAACTCGCCTAGCCTTTGCAAATCTCGAACAAGTGTTGCCACATTGCATGAAACATATATAAGTTTTTTGAAATTAGTATCTCTTATCGCCTGTATAACTTTTTTATCAACTCCTTTCCGTGGTGGGTCTATTATAATAGTTTCAAAATTATCAACAAGTTTTGGAAGAATTTCCCCGCAGTCCCCATTTATATTTGTTAGATTTGTAAGATTATTTAATTGTTTTAATAGCTCAGCTTCCTTATGTTCACTTTTGCCAAGTTCTATTGCTGTTACATTTTTGCATTTCTTACATAACACCCCACTTAAAACACCATTTCCACTATAACAGTTTATAACATTTTCGTCGCTTACTTCTTCTAGTATTCTTCTATATAACATATTGCAAACTTCATTATTTACTTGATGAAAACTATATGGAGAAAAACGGCAAGTTAAAGAAAATTCTTCTTTTTCCAAAAATTTTAATCCACAAACATATATTTTCTTTTGATTGTATGTTTGATAAAGTCCATTATTTATTCCAAGTCTTTTGTATAATTGTTTTAAAATATTGTCTTTTAGTAAATTTTTTACATAGAAATTTATAAGACACTCATCGTTTTCTTGCCTTATGATAATGTTTTCAATTTTTTGATATAAATTATTTTCCCTAACAAAGTTTTTAATTTCATGCAAAGTATTATTAATCTGCTTTTGCACTAATTCACAGTTATCAATTTCACATATTTCATTGCTATTTCTTTTCTTTAGTCCTATCCTTTTATCAGCAACAAATAGTTTGATTTTATTACGATAGCTATAAGGTCTAGGAGAAGAAATAACATTGATTTCGTTATAATAATTCAATTTTTTAAGTTGTCTTTCTGCAAGTTCTTTTTTAATTTTCAACTCTTCACTATAATCTATATTTTGATAACTACAGCCCCCACAAATTGAAAAATAAGGGCATTTTGCTTTAATCCTTTTATCGCTTGGCAAAATAACCTTTTCAAGCTTGCCATGTATAAATTCTTTTTTCTCATCAACAATTTTTAATTCGACCTGTTCCCCTTTTAGCGCATAAGGGATAAAACAGACTTTTCCATTTAATTTACCTACCCCTTCACCATCATAGCCATAATCAACTATTGTGGTTATTATCTTATTTTCCATTGATGTCTTCCAGTTTATTTTCAATATAATTTAAAATTGTTTCTTTTCCATAGCCACTTTGGCTTGAAAAAATAATAAACATTTCTTCCCTTACCTTTAATTGTTTTGCAATAGCCTGAATACTATTTCTATACTTGCTCTTTGCAATCTTATCGGACTTTGTTGCAATTAGCATAAAAGGCAACTGATTATAGATTAAAAATTCCACCATAAGCCTATCTTGCTCTGTTGGTAGATGGCGTATATCCAAAAGCACAAAAATTGTGACAAGAGATTTGGATTCTTCAAGATATTTTCCAATAAGTCCTGACCATACATCTTGATGTGTTTTGCTTGCTTGTGCATAGCCATAGCCCGGCAGGTCTACAAGTCTAAAAGAATCATTAATTTCAAAGTAGTTTATCATTTTGGTTTTGCCAGGTGTTGCAGATGCTTTTGCAAGAGATTTTTTATTTGTTAATGCATTTATAAGCGACGACTTGCCAACATTACTTCTGCCAACAAAGGCAAATTCAGGCACGCCGTCATCTAAAATATTATTTATATTAGTTACACTTGTTTTATAAACTGCTTTTTTTACTATCATGTTTAAATATTACCACAATAAACTTTAAAAAGCAAACTTTTTATTTAAACACCAATCTAATTAATAGTCTTATAACCTATTTTTTTATTGTAAAAAAAGAGAAGTCTTTATTTTGACTTCTCTTATATTTTTAAGCTTCTAATGTAAATACATATCTTATTGTTATATATGTTACATTTATATCTCTTGCATCAAAGTAATCCTTGAAAGTATAATTTCTCATTATCTCATAACTATCTCCAACTGAAATATGTGCATCTCCAAGTATACTATTTGAAAGCCATATATCAGAAAGAGTTACTTTTTGATAAGTGCCATCTAAGAATACATACATGCTGTCTAAGTCTATATCGCCAAAGAAGTAGTCATAGAAGTTTGTTTCAAGTTGTGCATAATATTCTTCTGCTCTATCTTGGAATGCTATATAATCTCCTCCACGTATGTCAATTAACATATAGTTTGTTCCGTCATAGTAGTAAACAGCATCATTTGATAATGTGTTATCATATAACATTGTTGCTGACCATACTATATCTGGATAGGTGCAATCCCACACAGCATTTACACTTAAGCCATTATTTTCTATAACTGCTGATGCTAGAGATAGAGTGCCTGATGTGTAGTCATTTCCATTAAGTGTATATGTTACTCCATCATACTCAAATCCAACAAATTCATAGCCAGCTCTTGTTTGTGCATAATCTTCAAAGCCTGTTTCAGCATTGTAGTTTATTGTTACAGAATCACTGCTAAGCGCATTATAATTTACAACAACATCATAGTCAAGAGCTGTTTCGCTAAGATAAATTGCATATTCTCCTACTTCAAATTCAATATTAGAAGCAGTTATTGGTTCTCCAACTGTGTTTACCCAAGCTGTGAATTCATATCCAGGAGTAAGTGCTCTTTGAACTCTTTCATCATCTTGAGAAATAAGTTGATAGTCTATAAGTGTTTCAGCTGTTACGTAATCTTCTGCTATAACAGTAAGTCTATCTGTGTCGTAGTATCTTATAATCATCTGATTTGACCATACAGGTCTAAGTATAAGTGTTACAAACTCGCCATTTTCATTTTTATTTGCAACATTAAAATTAGCAACTGTTGTTCCTGAATAGTTTGAACCTAAACCAGTATAAACATACCAACCTGCAAAATCAGCTCCTATTTGAGGTGTAAGACTTGCAAGTGGTTGCCCGTATTCTACAGTTTGAACTTCTGTAGTTAAATAATCACCAGCAAAACTTCCAATTTCAGTGCCATCATCATAATTTCCAGTATATTGAATTTGATATTGCATAACATTTCTAAGAGCGGTAAGATGTGTTGAACCACTTAATGTGAATGAATAACTTGTTTCAACACACTCGGCATCTTCAGTTCCTACAATTTCTTGTGGGTTCCCCTCATACCAACCTGCAAATTCATATCCAGTTCCTGTGAAACTTACAGTAACTTCTGTGTTTTTATGCAATGTTATAGATGTAAGAGGCTGTCCATTTTCATCGAGTTGTTCTTCTCCATCAACAATAATAACGATTCGAGAACTTCTTTCTCCACTATATTGTTCGTTACCATCGTTGCCACCTTCATATATAGTAATAGTTGCAGGTGCAGCTTCTGTTACACAAAGTGCAGAACCCACAACAATTAAAGGTATTAACACAATTAATGCACATATTGATAAGATTTTTATTAAATGCTTAGACATAATCCCTCCAATGTTTAGACTTATTATATCACAACTAATTTATTATTTCAATAGTTAAAGTAAAAAAATTTTTAATTTTTAATAAAATAATGGTTGTCCTTGCTTTTTATCAATAAAATTCAAAGACCTTCAACTGCTAAAATAAAAATAAGTTATATATTTCTATTATACTCATTATTGGCAAATATATAAAACCACAAAAAAAAAGAAGCCAATTAAGCTTCTTATTCATCATAAAAAATTTTTAAAAAGAAGATTTTGTGAAATCATCATCATTTTGAGTGTTTTCTTTTTCACTTTCTTCAGAAGTTTTTTTACTTTCAGTGGTTATAATTTTTGTTTCTTTGTTCTCTTCTTCAGTTTTTTCATCTTTTTTGCAAAAATCTAGAATGGCAAAAATTGCAAACACTATGGTTTTTGCAATAACTGAAATAGCACTTAGCCAGATAAGGGCATCACTTGCATCACCTGAATAGGTTTGTGTATTTGCCATTGTTAGACATGCAGAATAAATTGCTAAAAATGCTTCAACAATTGTGAATATAACAGTTATAACAAAAGCTTTGTGTGAAGTTCTTTTAAGTTCTTTATCTTCACTTTTAACTATTGTGTAACCACCAACAATAGCAAAAGCAATAATATTTAGATAACCACAAACCCACACAAGAAGTTTTTTCCATCTATTTGACCAACCTTCTTTCATTTTTTCTCCTTTCTTATTTTATATATTCATTTTATAACAATATTGTATAATAATTTTATAAAATTTCAAAATATTTCACAAAAAGTTATAAAAAAACACAAAATAATCTGCTATATTGTATTATTTTTTTAAAATTATAAAAAAATAAGCATCACTTTTTGATGCTTATCTATGGTGGAGAATAAGAGATTCGAACTCTTGACCTCCTGCTTGCAAGGCAGGCGCTCTAGCCAACTGAGCTAATCCCCCAAGAGCAATATTTAATGCTCTTAAAGATTAACATATTTTAAAGAATTTGTCAATAGATTTTAGAAGATTTTTATGAAAAAGTTTGCTAGAAATAAAATTTTTAAAAATCCTTCCCAATTTTTAATACTGGTTTATAGTATTTTTGAAATTAAACTATATTTAAAGTTCCTTGCTATCCAAAATGATTGTAACTGGTCCATCATTTAAAACATTTATCTTCATATCTGCACCAAAAACACCAGTTTTAACTGAAATATTTTCCTTTTCAAGTAAAGTTTTCATATCTTCATATAGTTTGTTGGCTCGTTCTGGCTTTTCTGCTGTTATAAAACTTGGTCGATTTCCGTGTCTACAATCTCCATATAAAGTAAATTGACTAACAAGAAGTATTTGCCCATCAACATCTTTTATGGATAAATTCATTTTACCTTTTTCATCTTCAAAAATACGGAGTTTTGATATTTTTGTTGAAAGTTTTAGTAGGTCGTTCTCTTTATCTTCCTGCCCTATCCCTAAAAAAACAACCAATCCTTTTTCAATTTCAGAAATAAGTTTCCCATCAACTTTTAAATCTGCTTTCAAAACTCTTTGCACTACTGCCTTCATAATTAATCCTTTTTAATCTTCATAAAAAATAATATGTTCTATTTCAAAATTTCTGTCTTCTAGCTTATCTCTTATAATCGAAGGTTGAAAATTATATTTTCCTATTTCATCAAGAGAAATCCATCTATAATCCATATTAACAATCTTATCTCTATCATTTTCGACAAGAGAAAAGTCTTTTTGCTTTTTCTCTTCAATTTCATCAGCTTTTAAAAGATAGAAAAAGCTTAATTCATGAAAATCCATCTCTTTCCCTTGGAAAAAGTTTTCGACTATGGCAAATAGATTTTCTACACTAGCGTCTATTCCTGTTTCTTCCTTAAATTCACGTTCCACAGCCATTTTTGTATCTTCGCCAAGCATAACATGTCCACCTGGACAACACGTAAAACCAGTTTTATTCATTTCAACTATTAATACCTTGTTATTTCTAATTAGGATACCATTAACCCTAAACTTAAATTTTATTCCTTTTTCTTTATCAATTAATTTTATATCCATTTTTACCCCCTTGAACAAATATTATACCTAAAAAATACAGCCATGTCAATAAAATTTTTTTTACACGCTTTTGCCATTAAGTTAAAATAAAAAAAATCACTGCCAAAATGCAATGATTTTTTAATCAAAATTTGTTAATATTATATTAATTCAACGATTGCCATTTCAGCACTATCGCCTCTTCTCTGTCCAAGCTTAACTATTCTAGTATAGCCACCACCTTGACCATTCTCTTTATTTCTTGCTGCATATTTTGGTGCATAAAGGTTAAAGATTTTTTCAAGAAGTGGGTGATTAATTCCTTGTGTTCTTGCCTCAAAAGCTTCAATTGATTCCTTTGGCTTTCTTTGTTCTTGTCTATCCATAACATAAGCCATTATTGCTCTACGTGCTTGAAGTTTTTTAGGTCCATCATTAGAAACAGTTTTCTTAACTTTAACTCCCTTTTCATCTTTAATTTCTTTTTGAACTTTTGTGATGTCTTCATAAGAATTGATAGCAAGAGTTAATATCTTTTCTGCCTTACTTCTAACTGCCTTAGCCCTAGCAACTGTGGTTTCAACTTTTCCAAACCATAAAAGGTCTGAAACAAGTCCGCGTAACATAGAATTTTTTTCTTTACTTGGTCTACCTAATTTTGCATTAGCCATTATATTTCTCCTTTATAAAGTTTAGTCTTCGTCTTTACGAAGTGAAAGTCCATAACTTTCAAGTTTTGCAATAACCTCATCAATAGATTTTATACCAAGGTTTTTAACTTTAAGCATATCTCCTCTTGATTTTTTGATAAGGTCTTCAACTGTGTTGATGCCTGCTCTCTTCAAGCAGTTATATGAACGAACAGAAAGGTCCATTTCTTCAATAGGAAGTTCAAGAAGTTTTACTTGTTTATCTTCTTCGCGAGAAACTAAAATATCGGTGTTTGCGATTTGAGCACAAAGTTCAACAAATAAATTAATATGTTCCATTATAATTTTGCCAGCGAGTGAAACAATTTCTCTTGCCGATGTTGTTCCATTTGTTTCAACTTCAAGTGTAAGCTTATCAAAGTTCACACTTTGTCCAACACGAGTGCTTTCAACATTGAAATTAACTCTCTCTACTGGTGAGAATAATGAATCAACTGCAATATAATCAATATCATCAAATTTTTCTTTATTGATAGTGTTTGGAACATAGCCACGTCCATTACCAATCATTAAATCCATATCAAGCACAGCACCATCGTCCATTGTGCAAATATGAAGGTCTGGATTTAAGATTTCAACATCACTATTTTCTTCAAAATCCCTAGCAGTAACTTCTCCTGCTCCAGTTTTTCTTAAATGTAAATATGTTACATAATCACGACCAGAGTCTTTGCATTTTACTGCAAGTTGTTTGATATTTAATATAATATCCACAACATCTTCGGTTACTCCACGAACTGTTGAAAATTCGTGTGCTACACCTGCGATTCTAACTGCAATAGCTGCAGAACCAGGAAGTGCTGAAAGAAGTGTTCTTCTCATAGCATTTCCGAGTGTGATACCATAACCTTTTTCAAGTGGTTCAACTACAAATTTTGCATAAGCACCGTTATCTGTTTCTTCACAAGAAATTCTTGGTCTTTCCATTTCCATAAATAAATACCCCCACTTATACTATCTTGAATAGAATTCAACGATAAGTTGTTCTTTAATATCTGCGTCAATATCTTCTCTGCTAGGAAGTGAAAGGATTTTCCCAGTGAGAGTGTTAGTGTCAAATTCAACCCATTTTGGCATTACAATTTTGCTTCCCTTAAGACCTTTAAACAATTCATTTTCTTGTTTATTTTCTTTAACAGCAATAATATCTCCTGCCTTAACTATATATGATGGAATATCAACACGTTTTCCGTTAACAGTGATAAGTCCATGATTTACAATTTGACGACATTGTTTTCTGCTTGCTCCGATGCCCATTCTATAAACGACATTGTCAAGTCTTCTTTCAATTAAAGTAAGCATAACTTCACCGGTAGCACCTTTCATTTTGCTTGCTTTTTCATAGTATTCATGGAATTGTCTTTCTAGAATACCATACATTCTTTTAACCTTTTGTTTTTCACGAAGTTGAGTGCCGTATTCTGAGAAAGCTACTCTTCTTTTAGAGTTGCCATGTTGTCCAGGAATTACTGGTCTTCTTTCCATAGCACATTTTTTTGATGTGCATCTTTCGCCTTTAAGAAAGAGTTTGCAACCTTCTCGTCTACATTGACGGCAATCAGGTTCAATAGTTCTTGCCATTTAGCCTATCTCCTTTTATATTCTTCTAACTTTAGGAGGTCTGCAACCGTTATGAGCGATTGGAGATACGTCCTTTATCATGGTTACATTAAGTTCGCAGTTTGCAAGTGAACGGATAGCAAGTTCACGCCCGCTGCCCGGTCCTTTAACAAATACTTCAACACTCTTAATTCCATGTTCTTTTGCGACTTTTGCTGCATCTTCAACACAAGATTGTGCTGCGAAAGGTGTGCTTTTCTTTGAACCTTTAAGTCCAAGTTTGCCTGAGCTACACCAAGAAAGAACGTTGCCATCACAGTCTGTGAAAGTTACGATTGTGTTATTAAAAGAAGTTTTAATATGAACTTGTCCAGCAGAGATGTTTCTGCTAACTCTTTTCTTTGTTGTCTTTTTGTTTTGTGTATTTTTAGCTGCCATATCTATTCTCCTTATTTACCTTTCTTTGAGCTTCCAGCTACTACTTTCTTAGGACCTTTTCTAGTTCTTGCATTATTTCTAGTGTTTTGTCCACGAACAGGAAGTCCTTTTCTATGACGAACACCACGATAGCAACCTATTTCGCCTAGTTTTTTAATGTCCATATCGACTTTTTTACGAAGTTCACCTTCAACAATTACATTATGTTCTATATAATTACGAAGTTTAGCAACTTGGTCATCAGTAAGGTCTTTAACACGAATATCTGCACTGATTTCTGTTGCTTTACAAATTTCATTAGAAGTATGTCTACCTATTCCATAGATGTAGGTTAGACCAATTTCTAATCTTTTTTCTCTGGGTAAATCTACACCAGCAATTCTTGCCATTTAACTATTCCTCCATTTTTAAAATTAGCCTTGAACTTGTTTGTGTTTAGGGTTTTTGCAGATGACCATAACTTTTCCATCTCTCTTTATAACTCTACACTTATCACAAATTGGCTTTACAGATGCTCTTACTTTCATTTTTTCTCCTTTTTAGCCCTTATCACGCCAGGTTATACGACCCTTTGTTAGGTCATAAGGACTCATTTCAACTTTTACTTTATCTCCTTCAAGGATTTTTATATAGTTTTTTCGAAGTTTCCCTGAAAGATAAGTGAGTATTTCTACGCCATTAGACAAACGAACTCTAAAAGTTGTGTTTGGCAATACTTCTACTACCACTCCTTCAAATTCAATTACATCATCTTTTGACATTACTCACTCCTTATTTTATATAAAAATTTTCTTATCAAAGCGTTTGCTCTTTCATTCTTATCAAGAACATCGCTTTCGCTTAAGGTTTCTGCTGAAAAAAGTTTTATATGTTTAAAACTTTTTTTCTTAGGGCGACTTGTCTTAAGCCTTTTACCATCTGATAAATAAGCGTATTTATCATCTTTGCCCACAATTATAAATAATTGTCCTTTTTCTTTTCCTGCTAGTGCTATTACAACATTTCCGATTTTATACATACAAGCCTCTAAAGTGTTAATATTTCAACACCGTCTTTAGTTACATGAACGGTATTCTCATAGTGAGCAGCAGCCTTACCATCTCTGGTTACCACTCCCCAGCCGTCTTCTATGAGCCATACGTCCTTTCTGCCCATATTTATCATAGGCTCTATTGCAAGACATGCATTCTCTGTTACAATCGGACCATCAGTCACTTTACCATAGTTTGGAACATTTGGTGGCTCATGCATAGACCTTCCTATTCCATGTCCAACAAGTTCTCGCACAACAGAAAAACCATTTTTTTCTGCATACTCTTGAATTGCATGGCTAACTTCGCCTAATCTATGTCCGACTTTTAAATGTTTGATACCCTCAAAAAAACATTGCTTAGTGACTTCAATCAGCTTTGCTTTTTCATCTGATACCTTTCCAACAGGAAATGTGCGGGTAGCATCTCCATGTAAACCTTTATAGTTTACAACAATATCAATGCTAATTATATCCCCTTCTTTTAAAATGGTTTTTTCGCTTGGAATGCCATGCACCACCATGTCGTTTACAGACGCACATATTGATGCTGGGTAGCCTTCATAACCTTTACATGCGGGGAACCCACCACTATCTATTATAAACTTTTCTACAAGATTGTCAAGTTCTTTTGTTGAAATACCTGGTTTAATCAGTGTTTCACAATAATTTAGAGCGTCTCGGGTAATTTGCCCAGCTTTTCTCATTAGAACCATCTCTGCTGGAGATAAGTTATTCACCTTTTGCCTCCATTTTTTCAAGAAAAGTTTTCACAGGCAGATATGTCTGGTCAGGCGAACCTGCCGATGACACCTTAAAAAGCCTGTCACTGTAGAAGTTTATGAGTGGTGATGTGTTCTTTTCATAAACTTCCAGACGATTTTTTATAGTCTGCGGTTTATCGTCATCACGCTGAATAAGTGGAGTTGAACATTTTTTGCATACATTTTCTGGATTATCTTGCACGCTGTAAATCTCTCCACAATTTGGACAAGTTCTTCTTGAAGAAATCCTTTCTATGATTATCTCATCTGCAAGTTCTACAAGAATAACACTGTCGATTTGAGAAATTTTTTCAAGAGCTTCAGCCTGGGCTATAGTTCTTGGGAAACCATCTAAAATAAATCCTTTCTGGCAATCAGGTTTTGATATTCTATCTTTAACTAAATCAACTGTTATCTCATCAGGAACAAGTCCACCGCTTGCCATAATACTTTTAACCTTTTCTGCAAGTGGGCTATTTTCTTTGACGATTGCTCTAAAAAGGTCTCCTGTTGAAATTTGTGGAAGAGCAAAATCTCTTGAGATTTTTTTTGCAAGTGTGCCCTTGCCACTTCCTGGCGCGCCTAAAAGAATTATTTTCATATAATCTCCTTTTTTCTCTTTTTGTGAAATCTCCGCTAGGCTTTATATATTTATATTAATTTTTAAGCTGACTTAATATCAATAACAATAAAAATTAAAACTTATTAAATTAATTTTTAAAATTAACTTTTTTAATTAAAGCCTAGCATTTCACTTTATGCTTTGCAGTTTAAAACTATTTTAGCCTTATATTAACTTAAAAATCCTTTATGATTACGAACAAACATCTGTGCTGAAAGTTGTTTTTCCAGCTCAAGAGCAACAGAAACAACAATCATAAGTCCAGTTGTGCTAAATGCATTTATCAAAACAGATGCCGCTTGTGCTGCTTCAGATGCTGTTCCTACCGCACCACCTATTGCCTTAAATGCAAGTGATGGGATAAGTGCAATTACTGCAAGGAAAATAGCACCAAAGAGTGTTATTCTGCCTGAAATTCTTCCTAGATATTCAGCTGTTGGTTTTCCTGCTCTTATACCAGGAATAAAACCACCTTGCTGTTGCAATCTCTTACTGATGTCATCAGGATTAAATGATATTTTTGAGTAGAAGAATGCAAATACTAGAATAAGAAGTGCAGTCAATACGATATATAGCCATGAGTTCGTTCCAAGCCATTCATTATACCATTCATAAGCTGCTGAATCTGGCCAAAAAATTGAAATAATAAGTTGTGGAAATGTTAGAAGTGCTGATGCAAAGATTATTGGCATAACCCCTGTTGCATTTAATTTAATAGGAATATGATTGCTTTGCCCACCATACATCTTGTTACCCTTAATCTGTTTTGCATATTGCACACGAACTCGCTCTTCTGAACCGTCCATAAATACAATAAGAGCAAAAATTAAGATAATTGCAACGATGAATAGTGCAAGATACCATAGATAGGTTATATCTTGAGTGCAAGCTTGTATGATTCCTGCAACTGATGAACCAGCTGATGACAAAATACCAACAAAGATAAGAAGGCTTGTGCCATTACCTATTCCAAGGTCTGTGATACGCTCGCCAATCCATACAGTAAACATTGAACCTGCAACCATTATGATAACCATTCCGCAACCAATAAGCCATTCAGGTAATGCTGCTGTAAGGTCTGGGTCCATTGCCTCGCTTGCATAGCCAACGACTATACCAACCGCTTGTGCGATTGCAAGAATAAGGGCTGCAATACGAGTATATAAACTTAATTTTCTTCTGCCGTCTTCACCACTCTTTGAAAGTCTTTCAAGAGAAGGAATAGCAACGGTCAATAATTGTATAACGATTGATGCTGTGATATAAGGTGAAACACCAAGTGCCAGCACTGAACAGTTTGCAAGTGCACCACCTGACACCATATTCATAAGTTCAAAGAAACCAAATGTGTTGCTTTCTCCTAATATAAAGTCTGCATCAAATCCCACGCATGGAAGCCAGCAACCAACTCTATAAATGAAAAGAAGAAGGAGTGTGGTTAAAATCTTATTCCTAATTTCTTTCACTTTAAATGCGTCAATTATCGTTCTAAACATTTATTATAACTCCTCTACTTTTCCGCCAACTTTTTCAATTTTTTCTCTTGCTTGTTTTGTGAATTTTTTAGCTCGGACAGTGAGTGGTTTTGTAAGTTCTCCGTCTCCGAGAATTTTAAGACCATATTCACTGCGTTTTCCAATAAATCTTGTTGCATATAAAAGGTCTTGGTCAATAACTGCATTAGCTTCAAATGCTTCAAGGTCTCCAACATTTACACAAGCATATCTTTTTGAAAAATTCTTGTTATTAAATCCTCTCATTGGGATTTTTCTAATCATTGGAATATTTCCGCCTTCAAAGCCAGGTCTAACACCACCGCCACTACGTGCGTTTTGACCCTTGTGACCCTTTCCACTT
Organism: uncultured Clostridia bacterium; assembly: GCA_944351415.1. Taxonomy (GTDB): domain Bacteria; phylum Bacillota; class Clostridia; order Christensenellales; family UBA1242; genus Caccovivens. Next base: position 14,032 of record CALVPQ010000005.1, read on the forward strand.
GTTTTACCAATTCCGCTTCCGATACCACGACCAACTCTTACTTTTTTAGTTGTGGCACCTTTTGCTGGTTTTAAATTTTCAAGTTCCATTTTATCCTCCTACTTTACGTCTTCAACGCGAACAAGGTGAGCCACGTGATGAAGGCTTCCTCTTATTGATGCGTTGTCTGGGAGCATTCTTGTTTGTCCAAGTTTCTTAAAACCAAGAGCCTCTATAATGAGGGCTTGTTTTTTGTTGTAGCCAATTGTGCTACGAACCCAAGTAACTTTAAGCATTTTTTCTTTTTCTGCCATGATGCCCTCCTTATATCTCTTCAACTGTTTTGCCACGACGACGAGCAATCTCTTCCTTAGTTTTAAGGCTAAGAAGTCCGTTCATAGTAGCTTTTACGCAGTTCATTTTATTTGAAGAACCATGTCTTTTAGTAACAATGTTCTTAATGCCAGCAAGTTCGATAACTGCACGAGTTGAACCACCAGCAATAACTCCTGTTCCTTCTGGAGCTGGAAGCATAATAATATCTGTTGCTGAGAATTTCCCAACTGTGTTATGTGGTATTGTGTCGTTTACAATAGGAATATTCACAACATTCTTTTTGGCATCGGTTGTGGCCTTTTCAATAGCTGCACTAACTTCTTTGCTCTTACCAATTCCAATACCAACTCGCCCCTTTCTATCTCCTACAACAACGAGAGCTGAAAAACGAAGGGTTCTTCCACCTTTAACAACCTTTTGAACTCTTCTAACAGATACAACTTGTTTATCAAATTCGCTAGCTTCTTTTCTAGGAGCACGTTCTCTTTTATCATCTTTTCTTTTTCCAGAGAAGTTTCCTCTTTTTGACTTAGGTGATGATGTGTTTTCGTTTTCTTGGCTTGTAACTTCTGCTACAACTTGTTCATTTTCTGCCATGATGACCTCCTAAAATTTGAGTCCAGCTTCTCTGGCACCATCAGCCAAAGCCTGAACACGACCGATATAGATGTATCCACCTCTATCAAAAACAACTTCGCTTATATTCTTTTCCATTGCACGCTTTGCAATAGTCTGTCCTACAATCTTAGCTTGCTCTGATTTAGATTTTCCTTGGCAAAGAGCTTTAACATCTTTGTCAAGAGTGGAAGCAGAAGCAAGAGTAACTCCCTTTACATCATCAATAACTTGAGCATAGATTTGACTTAAACTTCTGTATACACAAAGACGAGGTCTTTCACTTGTTCCAGAAAGTTTTCTTCTTACTCTTTTATGACGAACTACTCTTTCTTGATTTTTATCTGTTTTGTTAATCATACGAAGTTCTCCTATTTCTTGCCTTTACCGGCTGTTTTTCCGACTTTTCTTATAACTACTTGGTCAGAATATCTGATTCCGTAGCCATGATATGGTTCTACAGGTCTGATATATTTAACATTTGAAGCAAATTGACCAACTTCTTGTTTGCTTATTCCACTTATAACAATTTCTGTTGCACTTGGGCAGTTAACAGTGATTCCTTGTGGAATTTCAACTTCAACTGGGTGAGAGAAACCAAGGTTCATAACAAGTTTATTGCCGCTAACACTTGCCTTGTAACCTACACCTGAGATTTGAAGTGTTTTCTTAAATCCATCATGAACACCAACAACCATGTTGTGAGCAAGAGCTCTATAAAGACCATGCTTTGCATTTGATGATGGAGATTCTTTTGCTATTTCAAAAGAAAGGTTTTGCCCATCAATATTTACTTTAATAACGTTATCAATAGTTTGAGATAAGCTACCTTTTGGACCTGTGACAGTAAGTGTGTCATTTTCAAATTTTGCAGTTACGCCTGCTGGCATAACAATTAGTTCTTTACCTATTCTAGACATAACTACCTCCTTACCATACATAAGCGAGCACTTCGCCGCCTACTCCAAGTTTTCTTGCTTCTTTATCAGTAACAATACCCTTGTTTGTAGAGATAATTGCGATTCCAAGTCCGCTTATAACTTTTGGAAGTTTATCCTTTTGAGCGTAGATACGAAGTCCTGGTTTAGATATTCTTTTAAGACCTTGTATAACGCTATCGCCAGTTTCATCATATTTTAAAGTGATAATGATATTTTTGTGTCCAGCTTCTGTAGCTTCTTCATAAGAAGTGATATAACCTTCATCAAGAAGGATTTTAGAAATTGCACGTTTTTCATTTGATGCAGGAATACTTACTTTGTCATGCTTAACTTGAATTGCATTTCTAATTCTTGTAAGCATATCTGCGATTGGATCTGTAACTAACATTCTTTTCCTCCTTATCTTACCAGCTAGACTTCTTTACGCCTGGGATTTCACCCTTATTGGCGAGTTCTCTGAAGCAAATTCTGCAAATTCCATATTTTCTTAGAACAGCATGAGGTCTGCCACATAGAGAGCATCTAGTATACTGACGAGTTTTATACTTTTGTGTTCTTTTTTGTTTTTCAACTAATGCTTTTTTAGCCATAACTTATCTCCTACTTAGCAAAAGGCAAACCAAGTGCCTTTAAGAGTGCTTTTGCCTCTTCATCAGTTTTAGCGGTTGTTACAAAAGTAATATCAAAACCTCTAATCTTTTCGACTTTTTCATAAACAATTTCTGGGAATATAAGTTGTTCTTTAATTCCCATAGAGTAATTTCCCTTTCCGTCAAATGACTTATCTGAAATTCCTCTAAAATCTCTCACTTTTGGAAGAGCGATTGATGTGAGTCTATCAAAGAACTCATACATACGGTCTCCTCTAAGTGTGACTTTTGCACCAATCTTTTGTCCTTCTCTTAAACCGAAGTTAGAAATTGATTTTTTTGCAACTGTTACAACAGGTTTTTGCCCTGAAATAGCTGCAAGTTCGTCTACAGCGATATTGAAGCTCTTTGAATTTCCTTTAACTTCACCAAGCCCCATATTTAAAACTATTTTTACAAGTTTTGGAACTTCGTTTACATTTTTGTAATTAAATTCTTTAATAAGAGCAGGAACAATTTCTTTCTTATACATCTCTAAAATTCTATTTTGTTCTTTTGCCATGTTTTACTCCTATTTTGTTTCCTTAGCTTCCGCTGTCGACTTTTTTGTTGTTTTCTTTGCTGCTGGTTTAGCTGCTGTCTTTTCACTAGCTGTAGCAGTCTTTGTTGTTTTAGCAGTTGTCTTTGTAGTTGCTGTTTTTGTTGTTGTTGATTTCTTTGTTGTTTGTTTAGCTTCACTTGTTTTAGCAGTCTTCTTTGCAGGTTTTTCTTCTGATGAAGCTGCCTTTAAACTTGCACCTTTAAGTTCGCTTGCTTTAATTGTTTTCTTAGCTTCTTTCTTTGTTGCTTTAACAAATTCTTTATCAAGAGAAGCCCCACACTTTTTGCAAGCACGGAATTTCTTTCCATCAACTTCTTTGTGACCTACTCTTGTTGCCTTGCTACATACTGGGCATACAACCATAACATTTGATGCTTCAATTGGAGCTGGTCTTTTGAAAATGCCACCCTTATCTTGTTGTGACCTTGGTTTTTGGTGCTTTGAAACAATATTTACATTTTCAACAAGCACTTTATTTTCCTCAGCATAAACAGCTGTAACTTTTCCAGTTTTGCCTTTATCTTTTCCAGCGATAACTACAACACTATCGCCACTTTTTATTGTCATCTTCATTATGCCGCTCCTTTTATATAACATCTGGTGCTAGAGATATAATTTTCATATATCCCTTATCACGAAGTTCTCTTGCGATAGGTCCGAACACACGAGTTCCTTTTGGTTGCTTTTGGTTATCTATGATAACAGCTGCATTATCGTCAAATCTGATATGTGAACCATCTGGTCTTCTAAGTCCTTTTGAAGAGCGAACTATAACTGCTTTTACAACATCACCTTTCTTAACAGTTCCGCCAGGAATTGCCTTCTTTACAGAAGCTACGATAACATCACCAATATTTCCGCTTCTTCTGAAAGAACCGCCAAGAACTCTGATACACATAATTTCTTTTGCACCTGTGTTATCTGCTACTTTTAATCTTGTTTGAGGTTGAATCATAACTCACTCCTTTTACTTAGCTTTCTCTACGATTTCTACAACACGGAAATGTTTATCTTTAGAAAGTGGTCTTGTTTCCATAATTCTTACTGTATCACCAATTCCGCATTCGTTGTTTTCATCATGAGCCTTGAACTTCTTTGATTTTTGAACGACTTTTTTATAGATAGGGCTCTTTACTCTGGAAACGACTTTAACAACAACAGTTTTGTCCATTTTGCCAGCTGATACTACTTCGCCCACACGAGTGATTCTTGTTGAGTTTCTACTTGTTTCCATTGTTTTCCCCCTTTTCTTGTAATTCTTTTTCTCTTAAAACTGTTTTTACTCTTGCAATATCCTTTTTAACATTGTGAAGTGCCATAGGATTTGCAAGTGACCTTGTAGCGTGAGAGAAACGAAGATTAAATAATTCGCTGTTAAGCTCTTTAAGCTTTGCGTTTAGCTCTGCTACTGTCAAATACTTAATTTCATTAATTTTCATCTTTCACACCACCTTTTGTAGCATTGTCTTCTTTCTTTATAAACTTAACCTTGCAAGGAAGTTTATGTCCGGCAAGTCTTAAAGCTTCTTTTGCAACTTCTTCAGACACGCCTTCTATTTCGAAGAGAACTCTGCCAGGTTTTACAACTGCAACCCAGAACTCTGGAGAACCTTTTCCTGAACCCATACGAGTTTCAGCTGGTTTCTTTGTTACTGGCTTATCAGGGAAGATTTTAATCCAAACTTTACCATCTCTTCTTGTGTAACGAGTAAGCGCAATACGAGCGGCTTCAATTTGATTTGACTTTATCCAGCATGGTTCTGTGGCAATAATACCATAAGAGCCATAAGTTAAAGTGTTCCCCCTTGTTGCTTTGCCTGTCATTCTGCCTCTATGAACTTTTCTTCTTTTTACTCTTTTAGGCATCAACATTATTCTTGTCCTCCTTTTTTATCAGACGACCTTTTGCCAAGGATTTCACCTTTGTAAATCCAGCATTTAACACCAATTTTACCAATAAGTGTGTAAGCTGCCGCTTCACCATAATCTATATCTGCTCTAAGAGTATGAAGTGGAACTGAACCTCTGAATTGTTTTTCAACTTGAGATTGTTCATTAGCTTTTGCAAGAACACCTGCAACTTGAACTTTGCAACCCTTAGCACCAGCCTTCATAATTCTTTCTGCAGCTTGTTTTAAAGCTCTTTTTGCAGCAACACGTTTTTCAAGTTGTGCTGCGATGCTTTCAGCAACAAGTTGAGCATCTAAATCTGGTTTTTTAATTTCTTTTACATTTACAAGTAAAAGTTTTACAGGTCTTATTAATTTTTGAACATCTTTCTTAATATTTTCAATACCAGCACCCTTTGTTCCAATAATCATACCAGGTTTTGCTGTGAAGATATTGATAACAAGTTTGCCCTCTGTTCTCTCTATTGTTATTTTAGAAATAGAGCAAGCTTTATATTTTTTCATTAAGAAATTCTTTACATCTTGGTCTTCTTTAAGGTTTGCAGCAAAAGTTTTCTTATCTGCATACCAAGTTGAATTCCAGTCTTTGTTTATTCCAATACGAAGTCCTATTGGACTAACCTTTTGTCCCATTCTTAGCCTCCTACTACTTCATCAAGCACAATAGTGATATGTGAAGTCTTTTTAAGAATAATGTTGCCTGAGCCTTTTGCTCTTGGACTCATTCTTTTAAATTGTGGACCGCTTGTTGCATAAGCTTCTTTAACAAATAATGTTTCAGCATTTTTGCCCATATTGTTTTCAGCATTTGCGATTGCACTCTTTAAAACTTTGAGACTTTCAAAAGCGCCCTTATCAGGCATATTTTCAAGTATAGCAACAGCTTCCCCTGCTTTTTTGCCACGAATAAGGTCTAGAACATAAGTGATTTTGCTTGGGCTCATTCTTACATATTTAGCTTTTGCATAAGGGTATTTTGTCTGTGCTTTTCTTTTCTCTGCTTTTTGTCTAATTCTTGTAGCCATTATTTACCTCTACTTTTTGCCTGTTTTTGTTGCAACACTTGCCGACTTTTTAGTGTGTCCCTTATAAGTTCTTGTTGGAGAGAATTCTCCAAGTTTATGACCTACCATATCAGCGGTGCAGTAAACAGGGACATGTTTCTTACCATTGTGCACTGCAAAAGTGAATCCTACAAAATCAGGATATATAGTAGATGCTCTTGACCAAGTTTTAATAGGTCTTTTAACGCCAGATTCTTGCATCTCGGCAACCTTTTTAAGCAAACTTGGGTGAACGTAAGGCTTTTTCTTTAATGATTTGCTCATAGTTTTCTCTCCTAATTTATTCTCTTAACCATTAAACGGTTAGTTTTATTCTTTTTCTTTCTTGTCTTATAGCCGAGAGCAGGTTTATTCCAAGGTGTGACAGGTGAAGCCATACCAACAGGGCTCTTACCTTCACCACCACCATGCTTGTGGTCATTAGGGTTCATAGCTACACCACGGACAGTAGGTCTAACACCTAAATGTCTTTTTCTTCCAGCTTTGCCGAGAGAAACAAGTTCATGGTCGATATTACCAACAGTTCCGATTGTAGCACGACAAGTTAAAAGAACCTTTCTCATTTCGCCACTTGGCAAACGAAGAGTTGCATACTTGCCTTCTTTAGCCATAAGTTGAACTTCAGAACCTGCACTACGGGCAAGCTGAGCACCTTTCTTAGGCTCAAGTTCAATATTGTGAATAAGTGAACCGACAGGAATTTTTGCAAGTGGAAGAGCGTTGCCGACTTTGATTTCAACTTCTTCCCCGCTCATAACAACATCACCATCTTTAAGCCCATTAGGAGCAATTATATATCTCTTTTCACCATCAGCATAGTTTAAAAGAGCAATATAAGCTGTTCTATTTGGGTCATATTCGATACCTACAACTTTTGCAGGAATGTTGTCTTTATTACGTTTAAAATCGATGATACGATATTTTTGTCTGTTTCCACCACCTTGGTGACGAACAGTAACCTTGCCTTGAGCATTTCTTCCAGCGTTTTTCTTTTTAACGTCAAGAAGAGATTTTTCAGGCTCTTTCTTTGTGATTTCTTCGTAGGAAGAGGTTGTGTAGAATCTTCTTCCAGCGGAAGTTGGTCTGTGTGTTTTAATTGCCATAATTTAGCCCCTCCCTTTTTAAGATAAGCTGTCGAAGAAGGCGATAGTTTTTGAGTCTGCTGTAAGAGTTACAACAGCCTTTTTGTAATCGCTAGTTTTACCAACTGTTCTTCCAGCCTTTGTGTTTTGTGTTTTTTTGTGACCTTTTACAATACTTGTGTTGACGCGTGCAACCTTAACATTGAAAAGTTTTTCAACTGCATTTTTGATTTCAACTTTTCCAGCATTTTTAGCAACGATGAAAGTGTATACTTTGTTTGCTATGCCAGAATAACTTTTCTCAGTGAGAAGTGGTTTTATAATGATTTTTTCGTTTTCCATTATTCTGCGTAAGCCTCCTCTATTTGTTTGATAGCTGCTTCAGTTAAAACAACGTTCTTATTTGCAAGAATCTCATAAGCATTAAGGTTTGCAGCTTCTTCTATGCTAAGACTTGGAATGTTTGCAGTTGAGAGTTTAATATTTTTATCGTTCACATCGTTTACAACGAGAACTGAACCATTAAACTTGAAAGCATCAACAAATGCCTTAGCTTGTTTAGTTTTTGGCTCTGCAAAGCCGAAAGAATCAAGAACAACAACTTGACCATCTCTAAGCTTGCTAGAGAGAGCAGAAAGAAGTGCATATCTCTTCTTTTGCTTGTTTACTTTCTTTGAGAAATCTCTTGGCTTTGGAGCAAATACAATTCCGCCTCCTCTCCATTGTGGACCTTTTGATGAGCCTTGTCTTGCTCTACCTGTGCCCTTTTGGCGCCAAGGCTTCTTAGCGTGACCTCTTACTTCAGAACGAGTAAGAGTGCTTTTTGTTCCTTGTCTTTGATTTGCATTGTATGCAACAACAACTTCGTGAACAAGTGGGATATTTTCTTCCACTGCAAAAAGGTTGTCAGGGAGATTGATTTGCTTAACTTCCTCCGCCTGCATATTATAAACTTTAACTTTTGCCATAATCTTCTCCTTTACCTTTTAACTGCCTCTTTGATAGTTACAATTGAACCCTTAGGTCCAGGAATAGCACCCTTTACAAGAATGATATTTCTTGATGGGTCAACCTTAACAATATCAAGATTTTGAATTGTAACTCTCTCAACACCGTAGTGTCCTGGCATATTTTTATTTTTGAACACTCTTGATGGAGTTGAGTTTGCACTCATAGAGCCGACTTCTCTATGAACAGGGCCTGTGCCGTGAGTCATCTTAAGACGGTGTTGATTCCATCTTTGGATAACACCAGTGAAACCACGACCACGAGTTGTGCCTGTCACATCAACCTTATCACCTTCAGCAAAAATATCAGCTTTGATTTCTTGACCAAGTGAATAGTCTGATGTGTTTTCAAACTTAAATTCTTTTATAACTCTATAAGTGTCAACTCCGGCTTTTTTGAAAGCACCAGTTCTTGGCTTGTTGACTCTTTGAGCTTTTTGCTTGTCGAATGCAACGACGAGCGCTTCGTAACCGTCTTTTTCATTGTTCTTAACTTGAACAACTGGGCAAGGACCAGCCTCTACTACTGTCACTGGGACAACCAAACCTTCTGGAGTGAAGACTTGTGTCATTCCAAGTTTTTTGCCAATAATTGCTTTTTTCATATTTTTGTCTTACTCCTTTTATAGTTTGATTTTGATATCTACACCTGCTGGAAGGTCAATCTTCATAAGAGCATCGACTGCCTTGGCATTTGGTGAGTAGATGTCAATAAGTCTTTTGTGAGTTCTTGACTCAAATTGTTCACGACTATCTTTGTATTTGTGTGGTGAACGGATAACTGTTACCACTTCTCTATCTGTTGGAAGTGGAATAGGTCCTGCAACCTTAGCACCGAACTTTTCGGCAGTATCGATAATTCTTTTGCAAGCATCATCGATTAAGGCATGTTCAAAGGACTTTAATTTAATTCTGATAACTTGTGTTGCCATTAAATATAAACCTCCTGTAATAGCAAATCTAACCTTATAATATAAATCACTTTAATTGACACATCTGCAAGCCTAAATAATCAAACATTAAAAAGGCAAACAATTCAAGGCTCGGCAAGCGGACAATAGCAGGAGTTTAGTAGACCTAAATGACTGCTGTTGAACGCTTGACAATAAACGAATAAATGTGAAGCCTTTTTAATGTTTGAATGATACACGAACCCGCGTGTGTCACGCTGTTACTCATTAAAAAATGTGATTTAGTGGTTAGCCGCTCGCGGTCGCTGCCGCGAACTTGTCCGCGTAAATTCTCTTTGATTGCCGGTAATCAAAGTAACCTTACGCATCAACCCATATTTCACAGCAATAATATAATAACAAAATTTGAAATAAATGTCAACGATTTTTTAAAAGAAAAATATAAAAATTTTAGAAAGTTTTTCTGAGTCTTTTAAAAAAGTTTTATTTAAAACTTGACCTACTCTTTTTCAAAAAAAATTATATGTAACCTGCTTTATTTTGCTCATATCTATTTTTGCATTTTTTATATTGTAAAAAATATTTTTTTAGGGAACAAATAAAACACCATATTATAAGGATTAAATTATATTATAGTTAATATATAAATATAACGTGTTTTAAAAGCTATTATAAATCTTAAAAGCACATAGGCAATTTATCTATAAAAACCAATACCTAAGTTAGTGGTAAAATAAATTTCACCTTAATGTTTAAAAAGAAAATTGAAGCCACAAATACATATAGCTATTTGTTTTAAAGGCTATAAACTATAATCTACTTTTTTTTGATGTTTTTTCTTAATATTAATATAACAGTTATGACAATTACAAATACAAAGAAAATAGAAGCTATAATAATATAAATTAAATTTTGATTATTTGATGGAGATGGCGAAACTTCTGTGGATAATGTGCTGGCATTGCAATACTCACAAATATTATCGCCATTATCATCTATATGAGAATGAAATGGAAGTTCATCTAAAGTTAAAACACTTTCATGATTATAAACTTCTTGCCACATTTCAAGGCTTGAATATTCTTGAGACAACTCTGCCCCAGGTATGGTGTGAATTCCATGCCAATTTAAAAACCATGCCCACATTGTGTTTGATTTTTTTGCCTCATCAATATCAAAAAGTGTGCCATTTTCTGTTAAAGCAGTTATTTTAGGAGAATTTGAATAGTTTATTGTTTTTGCAAACTGCTGGGCATGTTCATCATAATCTTTTGCTGTGGTATATATATCTTCACCTATAATATCCACATACTCGTCACCTGGATACCAATCCTTACTTTGACCATTCCATACCCAAATAAGATTGTTTAGTTTATGATAAACCGTCATGCGTTCATACATCAGCTTCCAAAGTTCAATATATGCATCAGCTCCACCAGAGCCCCACCAAAACCAACCGCCACTAGCTTCATGAAGTGGTCTAAATAAAATAGGAATATCATTTTCAAGCAAAACTTTCAATCTTTCAGAAAGCATATCAATATCATTTAATAAAAGTAAATACCCTTCACTTGACTTGTCAGCCATTATTGCCGATAAATCTAAATCAACATATTGAGTTCTATAACCCTGCCAAGCATCTAGGTAATCTCCATTATCACTCTTTTTTAAAAATGGTTCTGGTGCAACCCAGTGCCAACAAAACGTTACTATTCCCCCAGCACCGGCAAACTCAACAGCACTAGAAATAGAAGTTCTCATATATACTTCCGCATATTCCCCATAATCATCAAAAAATGAAGAATAATAAATTAGGTCAAGCCCTAAAATGGCGGGAGCTCTTCCAGTTTGCTCAATAATCTTTTGAAAGTCAGGGTCTAACATTCCATGCTCGGTATGCTGACCAGACAAAATATAATTGCCATAACTTGATTTTAAAAAGGAATAAAGTTCTTTTGCTTTATCTGTTGCATTATGATTTGAAAGTGGTTGAGTTATATTAAACATATCTTCATACTCAATTAGCCTGGTTGGACTTAATTTTAAATAGTCAATTCCTATCCAGCCATACAACGGTAGAATTTCAATAGTGTGAATACCTTTTTCAAAAAAATAATCTTCTGTGAACATAACTTCTGTAAATATATCTGGAACTGAAACTAAATACTCTTGGATAAGTTCTCCGTCGATTTCAATATAGTTTAACTTTTCAGCTTCGCTTCCACGACTATTTACTAAAATATTATAAAATCCTGTTCTTTCTATTTCTATGGTAAATGCAACATGAGTATTTTCGGCATGGCTGGAATCTGTTATTTGCAAATATTGCCCATTAGAGCAATTTTCGTCATCAAAAACTACCCCCACAAAATCACTATATTCTGCTTCGTAAATTATATCTTCCGATTGACTATCAGCTTTTGAAGCTGGATAGCATAATGCAATATTTAAAAATAACATTATAGAAAGGAAGATAAAAATAGTATGCTTTATTTTAATTACAGACCTTTTCATATTTGTAGTATAACATAATTTTTAAATTTGTGAATACTTTTGATATTTTTTATTATAAATATTTATTTTTATAGAAAAATATTTTAAGAAAAATATTTTTTAATTAAATAAAATATAAAAAAAGAAAAATAAATTTGTAAAAATAATTAAAATTAATTTTTAAATAAAAATTACTATTTTATTTACTAAAATAATAAAAATTTATTAAAAATTTCTTGTTTACTGTTTTCTTGGCCTAACACAGAAAATTATAACTTCGGCAACAAAACGAATATCATCTTTGCAATCATTTTTAACCCATTCTGCCACTATGGCTGTTATGCCAGCAAGAAAATATTTTGACATATAGCGAATAATGCCATCATCTGACACACCATTTTTCCTACAAATTGGTGTGAAAACATTTTTTATAAGCTTTTCATCAAAATCATTTATTGGAAAAAGGTGAACATTTGAGTTATATGCCTTGAACATCAATTTATTTTTCTTTATAAATTTAAGGTAGGGAAATAAATATTTCTGTGAAACAAAAAAATCTCCATCAGTTTGAATTATATTTGGATTTTCGCCAAGCGAGCCAAGTTCAAGATAAAAATCACTGATAGAGTTATCAACTGCTTCTTTTAATAAGTCAAATGTGTTTTGATAGTGGCTGTAAAATGTGGAACGATTGACACCTGCACCTTTGCAAATTTCGGCAACTGAGATTTCTGAAAAATCCTTTTTATTCAGTAGTTGAAATAGTGCTTTTTGCATTAAAAGTGCGGTATTTCTAAACTTTGTTTTACCATTATTCATGAATAACTCCTAAAGAAAACTAATAAAACAACAAAATTTTATGTTTAATATTCTTTCTTTCAATTATACTATAATCATAATGTAAAAAGCAACTAATGTTGTTTTAATAAATTTAAGCAAAATATAAAATTTATTATTTGATGTTCCCGCTGATTTGAATAAACTTAAATTATACTTTTGTGACACTACTAGTTTGCAAAAATTCCAAAAAAACTATAAACTTATACCTTTCGTTTAGGTGAAAATAATTTTATTAAAGGGTTATATTTATCTTCTATAATATCTTCTATAACCTTAACCCCTGCCATAGCATTTATTATACCATTTGCTCCACAACTTATAAATAGTAATATATTGTTATCAATTTCGCTTTCACCTATAAGTGCTAGATTATTTAAAGTTGTGCCAAAACACCCGCAAAACTTATAGTCAACTTTAACTTTGTTTCTTATCTCTGGGAAAAGTTTAAACAAATCTTTTTCTAATTTATCATACTTTTTGTTGCTTTTTCTTTCATTTATTGGTTTTTCTTTAAAAGAGCTGTCTTCTCCGCCAAATATTATCCGCCCATCTGGGAGAGACCGCAGATAATGATACGGTGAAACAACATCATGGATAAGTGCTTTATCTTTCCAAGAAAAATTTTTTATAGGTGATGTTACTATTGAATAAGTTATAAATCTTTCGCATAGCTTACTTTTGCCAAGCACTTCCCAGTTGAACCCTGTTGCAATAAGAAGTTTTTTGCAAAAGATTTTTTCTCCAAAGTTTGTGATGGCAATATAGCCATCTTTTGTTTTTTCAAGTTTAGTTATTGCGGTATTTTCATATATTCTATCTTGGTTGCTTGAATTTTCAATCATCATTTTTGTGAAAAGATATGGGTTAAATTCGCACCCGCCATTTTCAGCAAATATTCCGCATTTTATAGGAAATGGAAAAGGATTATTTTTATCATCATAGAGTTTGCATTCAAAACCATGTTTTGCTCTAAAGGCATATTCATCTTTTATCTTTCTTACTGAAAAAAGAGAGTTTGTATATAAAAAAGTTGGTCGGCATGCAAAATTACAATTATTGCCATAAATATTTATAAAATCTTCAATTTTTTTGATTGCACCCTGCCCCATGTTATAAGCTAAAACAATTTCTTCTTCAATCATATATTTTTGAAGGTCTTTTGCAAAGTCATCAAGTTGATATTCAAGCAAAGCTGTTGCACAAGATGTGCATGCCATACCAAATCTCCCCTTGTCTACAAGCACAACTTTATATTTTTTTGATAAGAAAAAATTGGCAATCGCACCATCAATACCGCCACCTATTATCAATAAATCACAATTTATATCGTTTTCTAAATATCTATATTGTTTTATCTTTGCAACCTTATAACAAAAATATGGTTTGCCTTTAACATATTCCATAAATATATTATTAGCAAAAAAATATATAATATTATCGGAAGCCCAAACTTGCTTGTAAGGGCGAGAATGATGGTAACTTAAATATAAAAGATAATTTTTAAAAAACTAAAATTGATTACAAAATAATAAAAAGAGTGATTTTTTCACTCTTTTATTATGTTAAATTTGTTACTTTATATTATCAAACCTAGATGGCAGGAGTGCCAGCAATTTGATTGTTTGAAAAGTTAACTGTTTTTTCAGCCTCTAATTTATATCTTCCAGTTTCAGCATAATTTTCAAGTTCATCATCTTCTACATTTGGCATAATAATTGTATATTCACGAACACCTTTTTCACCAACGACTACTAAAACAAAACTTCTAGCAATTCCATAATCGCCATCATCTATTTTTTCATTTTCAGTGTAAATATATGTGGCATTTGTGCAATCAAAATCTGGTTCTTCATATAATACAAATGCTTCGATGAAGTTATCTTTATCACCTTGTGTAGTTACATCATAAGAATAACTGTATTCTATTTCTACGTTGGTTGTATTTAAAGAAATGCCTTCCATAGTTGTTTTATCAAGCAAATCATTTATTGCTATTTGCTCAGGAAGTGTTATATCATAAACAATATACATCTCAGTGTTTGTTTCGGCGGTTTTAACAAAAGTAGATAATTTTAAACTAGAAACATAACCATTTTCTGCAGTGCCTAAATCCCAGGTATAGGATTTGATTTCACTATATGTGCTCAAATAATTTGTTTCCATAAAAGTATAAACTGTTTGAAGATTTGTTTTGATTTGGTCTGAAAAATAGTAAAGGGCTGTGTTAATATCGTCAACAGTATAGGTGTCTTTTACATATTCTTTTTCGGTGTAAATATTTTCATTTTCAACATATTAAATTTCGTTAACTTCTGCACTACTTAGGTTTGCAATCGTTTCTTCATCTGTTGCACCTAATACTACCTCAACTGAATATTCGACATATACATTCTCTCTGCATATTGCAACTATATAAATTGTTTTGTTTAATGCACCAACCACATCTTCGTTAAATTCTATCATAACTTGACTATTTCCCGGAACACTTACTTTGTCTTCCAATGCTTCAGTTAAACTCTGCCTATAAAATTGTTCTCTTGCATTATATTCAAACTCTATTTCTTCATCTGCATTTATTGTTGCATTTTCTATTGCAGTTGATGCAGATAAATAATCATTTGCAATATCATTCAAGTTTATTGGTTCTGCATATTCAAATATAACTCTATGATATGTTTCTTTGCCAATAACAGTGGCATCTTTAATTGTAAATTCAAATGAAACACTTGGAATTGTTGTGTTAGTGCTGCTCCCAATATCCCAACGAACAGATTTGATGTTATCTTCATCATACTGACCAATCACTTTGGTTATGGCAGTGTTTGTTTGTGCCTTTAAGAAATTTTGCACTGTTTCAATGTGGTCTTGAAGAAGCTCTTCAACATTTTTGATAGGGTCAACAAATGGTGGGATATAAATATCTTCTTTTTCAAAAGCTTTTTTAATAATATATGTTCCGACTTCAGTTATATCAGTTGTTCCAACAACTCTATAATTGCTCGGGTCTGCAACACTTGCAATAAGCTCTTCTTGAGAATCTTGATTTTTTATTACTACATCATAGGATTTTATATAATTTTCTGTTTGAACAATAAGTTCAAATCTTCTACTTGCATACATAAACATTCCGCCATCAAAAGGATAATCTATGTCTCCAGTAAATTTTGTTATAAGGCGGATTGTATTTTCACTAGAACCTAAAGTATTTTTAATAAATGCTTCTGAAAGTTCATCAAATCTTGCATCATTAAAAGCATCATAGGTTGTTGAATATTCTGTTGTTATTGTTGCATTATCCGCATATTCAGCAAGCGCTGTTGAGTTTTCATCATATTCAGCAATCATATTTAAACTTATACCCGTTTCAAAAGTCATTTTATTAATTGCATACAAACGGCTATATTCATCATCTGCGGTTTTGTATGTGAAAATAACTTTAACAGAGTCTAGTGTTGTTTGAGTTCCATCACCCAAATCATAAGTAGTGTCTAAAAGATTGCTCTCATCATAGCTAGTGGTTGTGAACTTGATTGCATCTTCAAAAACTTCGTTATCTAAAAATTTAGTCGTGGAAGTTGCATAGTCAGAAACAAGTGCAGAAACATTCTCAACATTTATTGGTTTTTCTCCACATGCAGAAAGTGTTAGCCCTGCGCCTAGCATAAAGCCAAATGCCATTATGCTTGCAAAAATTTTATTTTTAGATTGCCCTTTTACCTTTTTATTTTCAACATCTTTTACAAATATATTTGCTTTCTTTGACATAAGAAAAACTCCTTTTTAATAAGTTCATTTTAGCATAAATAAAAAATAAAAACAATATTTTTTTTAATTTATAAACATATAAATCTTATAGTGATTTTAAAAATGGTTTGATAAATTGCTTACATAATCAAAAAGTTCAATTTTAAAAATATATTTATATAAACATTTTATTTAATACTTTGAAGATTTTTGTTATTATTGTATAATACTTTTGATATTATTGAAAATTGGCATAACAAAATAAACAAAGGAGAAAGCCATGATTTCGTTCAAAGAAGAAGGAAAAAAATTTAATTACCGCGTGGGAGCTATTATTTTAAACCATGACAGAACAAAAATATTATTACATACTATAAAGGGCTATGGTTTTTATTTGCTCCCTGGTGGCAGAGTGGAATGGCTGGAGAATTGTGAACAAGCTATCAAACGTGAGTTAGAAGAAGAACTGGGACTTATAAACACAAAGCCTAGAGCAAGAATATTTATGGAAGATTTTTTTATTTTTAATAATATTGAGTTTCAAGAAATTTCAACAAATTTTGTTGTTGAACTAGAAAAAGAGCATAAATTATTTAAACAAAAAGAAGAATTTTGTGGCAAAGAAGGTGAAAAATATTTATATAAATGGTTCGACATTAAGGATATAGACAATATTGTAATAAAGCCAGAAATATTGAAAAATATTATTAAAAATTATAATAAAGCCTTCGAATATATTGTTTTAGATGAAAGACAATAGCTATTATAAGTGTTTTACCCTTACATAAATTTAGTTTGATAATAAAAAAAGATTAATCAAAAACATAATTGATTAATCTTTTTATTTTAATTATTTGTTATGTTTATTTAAGCTGCTTGTATTGTTTCAAGACCAAGCACTGCACCTACGTGGTTAACTTGTCCACCTATTGGATAAACCATAAATAGAAGGTTGCCATCTAGATGGTTAGCTGTTCCAGCATCATTAACAAAAGTTAAACCTGTTCCATTAAACACAGACACATCACCTGCATTAGTCATAAGAACTGGTGCTTGATATTGACCAGCAGCTAAAGCTGTATTAACTGTTTGGCTATAAGTTGAGAAAGCCACATTTGTTTGGCTCTCTGCTCCCCAGAGGAAATCACCATAGAGTGTTTCTTGTGAAGCTAAGTATCCTTGGTCCATAATAAGACATATTAAATTGAGATAATCATTTGTTTCGCCATTAACTTCGCGTTCGTAAACCATAGTGTTTTGATAGAAACTAAAAGCATAATCCATTTGCATAAGTCTTGTTACTATTGAAGCAGCAACATCACCTTGCATTGCAAACCAAGCTTCGTTTCCAGTTACATAACTTTCAATAACTGTGTTATCATCAATTGTTACGCCAGCATAGCGAACACCCTCATTTGTTTCCATATCGTCTTGTTTTCCATCAGCATCACTTACAAGGAATATTGCAGGTCCGCCAAAACGTTTGAATTCAGAATTTTCAATTGTTATATTATCAGAAGCAAAAGCAAATAGTGCTGAGTTGAAACAGTCGTAAGTTTTTACATAATCAAGGTGCATATTACCAACATCATTAAATTGTGTGCTTTCTGGATACCATGCAATAAGAAATTCTTTTGCTATACAATTGTCAACATAAGTTGTTCCATGCATTGATTTTACAAGAATAAGCCCACCTGATGCGGTAAGAAGTTGATTTTCATCTACACCTTCACCTGCTGAAAGAATATTACCAGTGTTTCCAATTGTGTTTAAGTTTTTGATTGTTGCACTGTGGGTTGATGTGTTGTCTAGCAGTCCACTAAATGCAAATACTGTTGAGTGCCCTGCTTCATGGTCGTTAAGACTATCATAAACAAAGCCTGTTTTTCTTGTGTTTGATAAACCTACAGGAATATCAGTAAGGTCTAGCATAAAGTAGTTTCCATTTACAACAAAGTCATCATCAAGTAAGTGAGAATAAAGGAATGAATAATCTCTTAATGAACCAGCAGCATAACTGCTTTCAGTTGAAGATACAAAAAACTCTTCTGGAAGGTCGCTTGGTGTTACTTCGATGTTATCATGGAAATATATACCATTTACAGCTGAAAGTTCTGTTCCAAATTTTTCTTGAAGATATTCTTCCCATAAAAGGTAAAAGCTTCTTTCTTCATAGCCACTTGAACCTGGGAATATTGCTTGTGATGTTGCTCTTGCATATCCAGTTGCATCTACATCTGTAAGATTTATTCTTGCAAGGTCAAGTGCATCATAGGCATTCCAACCATCTTCAACCTTGAAGGTGAAGGTGACAGGGCTGATTTCTGCGCCATCTGCTGCGGTTGTAAAGTCAGTCATAGTCATAACGATTTCAAAGGTATTGCCAACTGCTTGTTCTGTGAAATCAAACTCAAAGTTTGAATATGTATAATAGTTTTCATCACCTGTGACTTCTGCTCTTGAGCTTCCATCAATAAGGTATACTCTGACATTTACGTTAAAATCGTCTGGAACTACTATACTTATACTACCTGAACTTTTTAGTATATAAGTTACGTCTGGCTTGAACTTGAAGGCATTGTCGTCACCTACTGTATAAGCTTCTGTAGTGTTATAGAAAGCATCTTCGTGTGTTGTTGATGAAATGTTTGTTTTATAAGTTGTTACAAACTGAGGTTCAAGGAAACTTGCCACGTCATAAATAAGGTTTTGATTATCTGAAACCTCAATATTTCCGAGTGTCCATTCCCCATCAAAGCCTACAACAGCACAAGTGATAGTGTAGGTTCCTACTGTAAGTGCTCCACCAGTCATAGCTGAAAGCCCATCAGTGTATAGAATGAATTGAGTGTTCTCTTGAGCTTCTTCCACTGGAACATCAACTTCTTTCACTGTTAGAGTTGCAGCCTCTTCATTATCATAGGTAACATCTAGGGTAACTTCATCAAAACTTACCGTATCTGTCACGTGATAATAACTTGGCAGATTATTTGCCTGAACTGTTTCAACAGCCTCTGGACCATTATCCCCACAACCGACAGTGAAAATACCTACAAAGGCAAGAAAGCCAATACAAGCTAAAGATAAAAGTTTCTTTTTCATAGTATCTCCTTTTAATATGCATATTTTAGCATATTATTTGCAAAAATCTAAATAAATAATTAACATTTTTAAAATTTTTTTTTAATGTTACTATAAGCATACAATTGTAACAGTATCGGAAAGCTTAGAACCATCGGTGGTTGTGATTGTAAGACGCACTGTTCTAGGAGAGAAGAAAATCACCTCTCCTGTTTGCGATACTTGAGCATAATAGCCAGTTGTGCCATCTTCATTAGTGTATGTATTGTTTATAAGTGAAAAACTTACACCATCAGGGTATGAAGCATTGGTTGGGGTATAAGAATATTCTATTATCACACTGCTATAACCTTCCGTTTCATTAAATTGCAAGGTTAAATATTTATTTTGACCAACTATTTGGTCGTAGTTTGTTATAGAAATCGACGTCATATAAACTTGAAATTGGTCAACAGAAATTTGCAACCCAAAAAAGGTTACAACTATAACTGATATTAGATAAATCACACCTATTAAAAATATAACCGACTTTTTCATTTATATCTCCCTAAACAAAACCTTTGTTTTATAATAAAATAAATAACATCTAAGAACAAGAAAAGCAAGAGCGACAAAGAAAAGTTTTATCCAAACACCACCCAAGCCGTCCATCAAGAAAAATAGAGCAAGCCCAAAGCAAAGCATACTTAAAATAAAAGCAAGAATGGTGGACTTAATTTCATTTGAATTTACAGTTACCACACCCTCTAACTTATACTTATTATTTTTAGGATTAAGAAAGTCAAGTTCGGCAGACCAAAGCAGATGAACTATCATAATAAACCACATCATAAAGAAAACAAATATGCCATTTCCGCCTAAGTTTGTTTTTGCTAGAAAGATAGATGAAGTTACAATAAGGATTAAAGTGCTTGTTATAAAGTTATAGAACAAATATGGCAATAAAATTTGAAGTGGCTTTTTGGGTTTTGTTTTGTTTAGCATACCTGCCTCTCCATCTCTGCTGAAAATATATGAAACACTTATGTTGTGTGCCAAGACGAATAATAATATCACCAGTATATTAAAAGATATTGTTAAATAATCCCCCATAAGACGAGTGTTTATTGCCGAATAAATTGCATTTAATAGCAAAATGGCAATAGGTGCAATCACTGCCGTTGATAAAGTTACAGTTAAAACACTTGAATTTCTAAGAGATTTTTTACATTCATATAAACAACTTGAAAATAATCCACCATATTGATAGTTTGGCTTGTTTTTCCTTTCTTTGGTGTTATCAAATTCAAACTGACGAGAAGCCATTTTTAAATACAGTGGTCTTGATATTAGAAAGTTTAAAAGAGCAAGAACTAAAATCACTGCAATCATCACTAAAAGAACAATATAGGAATACTCTGTGAAGAAGGTGACTTGCAGATTATCATAACTGCCACATAGAAAGATTACAAAAGCATAAAAAATAAAGAATTTATCGCTAAACCATGATAAAAACTCGCGTATTACCCTAGAGACTGAGCGCCAGCTTTGAATAAGATTTATATCCTCTGGAATCGCAGCAATTGCATAAACAACAAGAGTTATTACAAGTGCTAATATAACAAACAATAGAGCATACTTTAAAAAAGAATATCTATTTAAAAAACGTATAATAAAGTTTACTGGGAAGGATAAAAGCCCACCTATTAGCACTGGAATAAGTGTATAGACTGTTATCATTACAGGAAGCCATAGAAAATAATATATTGGCAACCCGGAAAGCAGACCATAAGCAAAAAATATTGGCACAACGAAGGTGAAACTACGTTTTACTTCATTAATATAAAAGACAACAAGTTTTGATAAAAATAGACAACTTGAATTAACTGGATATGTAAGAAAAATTTGATTATCTTTAGCATAGTATAAAGTTTTGCTAAGTCCTATCATACATGTAAACAGACTAATCAAAAATATCACAGTAAAAATCACACTCATAAGACTGATAGGAAGATGATTGATTGCTGAAAAAATATTAAGTCTTTGGCAAAGATACAAAACTACATAGGCAAGGGCTGTTACTGCAACAAAACCAAGGAGTGCAAAAATAACTTTAAAAAGCAATTGTTTTTTACTTTTTAAAAATGATAAGTCTATCTTTTCTTTAAGTTGCATAAGCACCAGTGTTTTAAATTTATTCATTGCCCTACATTTACCTTTTACTTGATTTTTTATAATTTCAATTAATTTTATTTTTTTGAATTATTTTCGTTTTTTTCTGTATTTTTATCTACTTTTTTCACATTTTCATCAACTTTTTCTACATTTTCATCTGTTTTTTCTACTTTTTTATTTTTATCTTCCGAATTTTCGTCTGACAATTGATTTCTTGTTTTTGCCAATTTTTTCTGTTTTCTTTTCTCTTTAAATCTTTTCAACCAACTC
This sequence comes from uncultured Clostridia bacterium, assembly GCA_944351415.1. Classification (GTDB taxonomy): domain Bacteria; phylum Bacillota; class Clostridia; order Christensenellales; family UBA1242; genus Caccovivens. Next base: position 35,650 of record CALVPQ010000005.1, read on the forward strand.
TCTTTTTCTTCAAAAAATTTGCTTTCAGCTGGCGGAGAAGAAATTTCTTTTTCCTCTACCATCTGTGCATCAATATCATCGCTCTCTATTAAATTGAGATAATATTTTTCAAGGCTAATTTTTTTCTTCTTAAGTTCTTTAAGAGTGGCACTTTCTATGATTTGTCCATTTTTTATAATGACTATTCTATCACAAAGTTTTTCAACAATATCTATAATATGACTGGAAAAGAACACTATATTGCCCTTCTTGGCATGTTCCTTCATACACTCTTTAAGCTCAAAGATAGAATTAGGGTCAAGCCCAGTAAAAGGCTCGTCTAATATCCACAATTTTGGTTCATGCACAAGAGCAGCAATAATGGTAATTTTTTGTTTCATTCCGTGTGAATAAGTTCTGATTTTATTATCAAAAGCTTCTTTTAAATTTAAAATGGTGACATATTTTTCTATACGCTCTTGACGGTCTTCTTCGCTTACACCATAAATATCGGCTATATAGTTTATATATTCTCTTCCAGTTAGGTTTTCATAAAGTGCGTAATGGTCTGGCACATAACCAAACTGCTGTTTTGCCTGCAAAGGCTGTTTTTCAATATCATAACCATTAATTTCTATACTACCCTTACTAAGTGGCTGTATGCCTACAATACACTTTATAAGTGTGCTTTTACCCGCACCATTTGAACCTAAAAAGCCAAGAATCTCGCCTGCATTAATTTCAAACGAAGCATCGGCTAGTGAATATTTTTTGTTGTTTCCATATCTTTTATAGGCATTTGTAACAACAAGTTTATTAACACTTTCGCTATTCATACAACTATCAACCTCCTTTTGACCATATTTTAAACAAAGTATATTTTCATCAAGTTTGATTTTTTTATTTTTTTCAGCAAGTCTATAATAAAAGTCTTGAAATTGGAAGAGCCAAACATACAAAAACCACATTCCAAGTCCCAAAATAACATAAACCACAAAAAATAAAAATTGATATAATGGATAAAATGTGAAGGTAAGCGAACCAATATTAAAAGACCAAATATAGTTTCTTGTGTTTTCTGCCCATCGTCCAAGCTTTGAAACAATAAAGTCAGAATTTAAAAAGAAGAAGTCAACCGATGTGTCGTAATTTTCAAACCATGCATTTACAATTAATACCAGTAAAAAATAAATTAAAAATCCAATCATCGAATATTTGAATTCACGTAGCTTTGGTCGTTTGTATATTCCTAGAAGAATAATTAAAACTGGCATTATAAATGCCATAGAGTGATTTATCCAAAATCTGACAACATTTGGAACAAAGAAACCAAAATTATCATTATAATTAGGCATGAGCATTGCAAGAAATGCACCTAGCACATTTATAAATAAGGTGAAATAGAAGAGTTTATCAAGTCTAAAAATCAAGCATAATGGAACTATAAACATGGCGGTGTTACAAAGGTGAAGAGGCCAACGTGTTGGCTGAATAAATATGGCAAAATCATAATTATAGCAATAAGACACCATGGTTACTAATGAAATATATAATAATGCCATGCGGATATATTCTCTATCTTTAACCCTTTTTAATAGAAAATACATTACTATTAAAAAGATAAAAGCAAGGTAAAGATAAACTCTATGATAGAAAGATAGATTTTTTATATCGGTGGTATTAAAATTTCCAAAAAAAGCCTGAGGCAGATATGGTGGAACGGATAAAATTAGCACTACTGGTAATGCAATAAGCATCTCTATAAGGTCTTTTTTAGACATTTTTAAAAAATTGTTTGTGATGAAAAGATAAAGACTATATAAAAGAGAAAGTGCCACTTCTATTGCCAAAAATGCTCCAGCAAAGGTGATATTATAACTGCCTGTTTGTGAGTATATCAGTTGCAAGAGCATTCCACTATTAACAATATTTACAAATAGACAAAATGTTTTTGCATAATTCTTAAGAATATTATACTTAAAAAATGGTTGTAAAATCAGTATAACTACCGAGGCTATAGAAAACCACATCTGCAAACAAACAATAGCACAAAGAAAGGAAGAATTAAAAGGGCTGTTTTCTTTTAATGAAACCACTCCATTTAAAAGATTGTCCGAGGCAAGATAACGAATAAAAAAAACTAGTGCTAAAAATAAAGATAGCCCTTTCATGACAATATTTTGTTTTTTATCAATCTGTTTCTTAAAAATAAAATATAATGCAATAACAACAACAATTGTTGCTCCATAAATTATGTAGCCCATTCGACACCTTTAACTTCACTATTTTAACACAATATTCTTATTATGTCAAGATATAACAAAATAAATTATAATAACAAAAAAAAATATTTTTTTCAAAGCTATAGAAAGTATGTTTATATTTGTTTGAAAATATTGATTTTTAAAAATTATATGAGTTTTTAAAGTTTACTTAAACAGACTTTCATTATAAAAGGCTGTATTTCTAGTTTATATTATCTTAGCAGAAATAAATCACATAAAAATTTGAATAAACCAACACATTTATGTTTTTATGTTGGATATATTTTAGAAAATTTATATTACAATTATAATGTAAAAAACAACTAGTGTTGCTTTAAAAGGAGAAAAAAGTGAATGCAATAGAAATTAGAAATCTAAGCAAGAGTTTTCGTCGTCTTTGTGCAGTTGACGGACTTAATATGACCGTTCCAGTTGGTGCAATCTATGGCTTTATTGGCGAGAATGGAAGTGGTAAATCTACAACTGAAAAACTAATTTGTGGGCATCTTGTTAAAGATTCTGGCGAAATTAAACTCTTTGGAAAGGACTACACTGACCCCGGTGTGAGAGCAAAAGTTGGTGCACTTATTGAAAATGCCGGTTGTTTTCCAAATTCAAGTGTTTGGGATAATCTTATGATGCAGGCAATTAATCTTGGTTTAAAAAATCCTTCTGAAGAAATTAATCGTGTGCTTAAAATCGTGAGAATGGAAAATTCAGCAAAAACTAAATTTAAAAACTGCTCTCTTGGTATGAAACAGCGAATTGGAATTGCTATGGCACTTCTTGGAGAGCCTGCTCTTCTTATTCTTGACGAGCCAATAAATGGGCTTGACACCGACGGAATGAGAATTATGCGTGAAATACTTGTGGACATTACACAAAACTATAACTGCACCATTCTTATTTCCTCTCATATTTTGGGAGAACTTGAAAAAATTGCCACTCATTACGGAATAATTCGCCAAGGCAAAATGATACAAGAACTTTCGGCAAAAGAAATGGAGGCACGTTCTAGAGTTTTTGTCTCTCTAAAAGTGGATAACATCAAAAAAGCAATTGAGGTTTTATCTAAAAAATTTAAGAATGTTAAACTTGAAGAAGATTATCTTCGAGTTTACGACGAAGAAAATACCGAAGAGATTATTAGCTGTCTTTTAGAAAATGGAATTAATGTTAGCCAGATGAAGAAAAACAAAGTTGGGCTTGAAGAATACTATATTGAACTTATGAGTAAAAAGGAGGCAGAATAAAATGGATAAAGAAAAAACACTAGATTTTAAATCGCCATCTTTCTTTCAAAGACTAAAAGGAATGCTTGGAGTTGACTTCTATAGACTTTTTCACACACCTATGTTTTATATCTTTCTTGGCATTGCCGCTATTATTCCTGCTCTCGTTTCCATGGGAAACACTGGAGAAACCGCAGGACTATTTACAAATGCTTGGCAAATTATCGCTTCCGATAGCCCACTTTATGTGGTAAATAACATTGGCCAATATGCAAATATGAATATGGTGTTTATCTTTGGTGGAATAATGATTTCTATTTTTATTGGTCATGATTATAAAAGTGGTTATGTTAAACAACTTTTTACCACTCATGCAAAAAAGCAAGATTATATGATGTCTAAAACGACAGTTGGTGCATTTTCCATGATATGTATGTGTGGAACTTATCTAATAGGCGGAGTTTTATCTGCCCTATTCACAGGACTGCCTTTCACAGTAAATGCAGGCTCTCTTATCTGCGCACTGCTTGGCAAACTTATTATGAGCTTAGGCTGGGCAAGTTTATATACCTTTATTAATGTGATTTTCCGTAGAAAGTTTGGCATTTCAATTGCTCTTTGTTTTGTGCTAGGAACAGGAATCCCTGTGATTGGTGCTGCCGCTCTATTTGGTAATAGCCCTGTGCTTAATATATTTTTATATGGCTCTTCGGTAAATGCTTGTTTATCTGCAAATTTTGTGACAGTTATAATTTGTTTGGCAGTTTCGACTGCATGGGCAGTTATATATAATTTACTTGGCTCGTGGATACTATCAAAACGCGATGTCTATTAAAGGAGATAAATTATGAACGCAATTGAAATTAAAAATTTAACAAAGACCTTTGGACAAAAAATAGCAGTTGATGGACTTAATATGACTGTTCCTGTTGGTGCAATCTATGGTTTCATTGGGGAAAACGGAAGTGGTAAATCTACAACTGAAAAACTTATCTGCGGACTGCTTGTGCCAGATGGCGGAGAAATCAAGCTGTTTGGAAGAGATTATACCGACCAAGATGTGCGTGCAAAAATTGGCGTGCTTATTGAACAACCCGGTTGTTTTCCAAATATGAGTGTTTGGAATAATATGATGCTTCAAGCCACTAACCTTTCCATCAAAAATCCTGAAGAAGAAGTGAGAAAAGTTTTAAAAATTGTGCGAATGGAGGGCTCTGCATCGAACAAATTTAAAAATTGCTCTCTTGGTATGAAACAGCGAATTGGAATTGCTTTTGCACTTCTTGGAGAACCTGCCCTTTTAATTTTAGATGAGCCAATCAACGGACTTGATGCAGACGGCATGCGAATTATGAGAGAAGTTTTGGTGGATATAACTAAAAATTATAACTGCACTGTGCTTATTTCTTCTCACATTTTGGGCGAACTTGAAAAAATAGCCTCGCATTATGGAATTATTCGTGATGGGGAAATGATTAAACAGATGACTGCAGAAGAACTTGATAAAAACTGCCCAACTTATGTTGCCTTAAAGTCAAAAAATATGGCACAAACAAAAATGTTACTTGAAAAAAAATATTCTCGTATTAAAGAAGAGAATGAATATTTGCGAGTTTATGATGATGTTAAGGCAGAAGAAATTGTGAATTATCTTTATAAGAACAATATATTTGTTACTGAAATTAAAACAGATAAAATAAGTTTAGAAGAATACTATATAGATTTAATGAAGGAGGCAAAATAATGGAAATGCAGTTTAAAAAACAAAGTTTTGAAAAAAGACTTACAAGTATGCTTAAAGTTGATTTCAAGAGACTGTTCCTTTCACCACTTGTCTACATTTTATGCGGAATTTCTCTTGTGCTTCCAATTTTAATCCTTGTTATGACAAGCATGATGGGTGGAACAAGTGTTGACCCAACTACCGGCGTTGAAACCACAGTTGAAACATTTACTAATGTCTGGCAGGCAATAGGTTCAACAGGCTCCGCTATGAGTATGGACTTAACAAGCATGTGCAATATAAACCTAATGTTCTTTTTAGTGGCAATTTTTGTTTGCATCTTTGTTGGTGATGATTTTAGAAGTGGCTATGCAAAAAATCTTTTTACAGTGCGTGCTAAGAAAGTTGATTATGTTCTTTCAAAAACTATAGTATGCTTTATTGGCGCTGTTGCAATGTTTTTACTTTATTTTATTGGTGCCATGATAGGTGGTGCAATTGCGGGTTTATCTTTTTCAACTGAAGGGTTTGGTGCCGGCGGAGTTATTGCTTGTTTTATTTCAAAAATTTTTATATCTCTAATCTTTGTTTCAATAGCAATAATATTTTCAACAGTTGCAAAACAAAAATTATGGCTCTCTATTCTCTGTTCACTAGGTGCTGGTATGCTCTTGTTTACAATGATTCCAATGATTGCACCACTTTCAGCTGGAATTTTAAATGTGATTATGTGTATAGCAGGCGGAATGATATTTGCAATAGGTCTTGGGGCATTAAGTAATTTAATTTTAAATAAAACAAGTTTAGTTTAAACTTGCTTAAATAAAAAAATTAAGCATATTTTCTTTTTGCAGTGGCAAAACTGGAAATCACTTCAATTTATGTTGGATAATTTCTAGAAATTATAAAAAAACAGAAATAACAAAATATTAAACGACAAAAAAGGGTTTAATTATGACAACAAATATTATTAAAAAGAAAAAACATCAAAATGCTATTACCATGAAAGATTTTAAGCAGTTTTTGAGTGCAAAATCTTTTAAAGAACAACTTATGATTATCACAATTCATTCACAAAAAAATCAAGAAAATATTAAAAAAGGAGAAAAAACTATGAAAAATCAAGAAAAAAAAGAAAATTTTATAAAAAGGGCATTTAAAGATATGGCTGAAAATGCAAAAGCTCAACATCAAGTTGATAAGGCAAATTTTGAAGCAGTAAAAGCAGAATCAAAGGCAAATTTTGAAGAAAACCGTGGCACTATCACTTTAAAACGTGCAAAAGAAAATGCAAAGCAAAGTTGGGAAGATGCTCACCTATCTCCAAGTGAAAGAACAGCAAAAATTCGCCAAGAACAGGAAAAACAAATTGAAGAGGCAAGCACCAGAATTGCAGAGGCACAAGTTAGAATAGCCAAAGCACAAGAAATAAGAGCAGAAGAAAAAACAAAAAACTTAAAGAAATAAATCTTTAAGTTTTTATTATAATATAAAAATAAAATTAAAAAAATTAATAATCCAAATATGGTGACTGCAAATAAGGTGAAAAGAAAATTAATGGTGTTTATTTAAAGCACTTAAAAAACGTCTATTGATTTCTTGTTCTCGTGTTAAAGAATGCAATAATAGTCCATTTAGAAACTCACCATAATAACTACTTGGAATGTTTGTTTGTTTATTTTCAAAATCTTTAAAGTATTTGTATAGTTCGTAGTATGTTACTACAACATATTTATCACTATCTTTTAACTCTGATAACTCAGAATAGTTAGGAACAAATAAGAAGGTTAATATCTTTGCATTTTTAAAGTTTTCATTATTAGCTTTAATTTTTTTAGCAAACTCTTTATATTTATCCAGTTGAGAATGTTTAACATTTTCTTCTTCATATATGCCGTTTAATAAAGAATTTATTTTATTTTCAATTATAACAATATAATCTTCATTATATAGTAATAAATCTAACCTTCCTTTATGAGAGGTGTCTGTTGTTGACTTTTCTTTTGCAATTTCAAAGCCTTGCAAAGATAAATTATAATCTTTTCTATTGCATTTTTTTAATAGCCAATTTACAAAAGCTTTTCTATTATCTTTTCTATCATTTTCATTACCACTATTTAAAATATTATAAAACATATTTGTAAATGCTTGTTCGCTGTGTTCTTTACCGATAAAATGCATAAAGCTTTTATTGTTTATTTCTGGTCCCTTCGCTGTTAAATCAACCTTTAACAGCTTGAAATTTTTAAAGTTTTTGGCATCGACAATTAGCTTATTTAATTGTGAGTTTTGATTAGAATCTCCACCACAATAACCATAGAAAAAAGAGCGTCCTGGCTTTTCATTTTCTAGAACAATCACGTTAAAATTTTTACTTTCTAATTCTTTTATCTTGTTTTGTTGTTTTTCTTTAAATCTTTTATTTACTGCAGGCACAATATATGTTTTTTTAGGTGGCTTTTTTAAGTTGCCACTTGGCACTTGATATGTAACATGACAAAAAGGCTTATCTGATATAATATTACTTTGGTTAAATTCTATTTTCTCTAGAACTTTTCCACCATATTTTATTTTGCTAGCCAAACTATTATCAACCTTTGTAACACCTAGTGCTATGGCAAGAATAGGATATGCATATTTCTCTGAAGGTCCTAAAAGAATAACATGGTCGACATCACTAGCCCCTTCTCCTTTATCAGGATTAAAAATAAAACTTTCTTCACCGTCATCTGGCTTGTAAAAATTGATAATTTCATGACCAATATTGTCTACATTATATCTACCAATATACATTTTGCTAAATAAAATCTTCGTCTTGTTATCTTTCGTCATTTTTTCCCTTTTTATAATTTTAAAATTAATTTTTTTATATTATAATTCAATTAAAATTTATCTTTTATAATTTCATAATACATATTAACATTTTCAGTCGTTATATTTTCAAATTGATTATGATGTGTTATTAAACTTTTTGCTCTTAACTTCCCACAAATTATGTCTTGCACAATTAAATTTTCACATTCCATTTCGTCGCACAACACCTCAACCATTTCACAATCAAGTTTTGTCGCCTCAACCTTTCCTTTTGCTCGCAGTTCATCAAATATTTCGCTTTCATCTTTTAATATAACATTGTTAGCATACAATCTGCCAACTCTAAACTTTTTATTTACAATAATGTTATTCGCCCAAAATGAATAGCAAATAGGTTCAGCAAAATCTATATCTGGCAAAAGACCTTCACCCCTTTTTGTAACCTTTACAGTTTCAGGTGTTTGAAAGTCCATCACTCCAAAAGGTATTTCAACATTTATCACAATATCGGCAAGTTTATCATTTTCAATAAACTTGTATAATTTAACATTGAATTTCCTATCTTGTTTTTTAGGTATGGTTTGAAATATATATTTGTCCAAATCTTCCAAACTATTTATTATTATCATGCTTTCTTCCTATTTTTTTATGTAATTTTTAATTTTTATAATTTTTTTGCATTATTTCTATATTTTTTATAATTTCATCTCTTGTTTCCTGTGGTGAAATTAATTCTATAGTTTCTCCATATTGTAGGCACCAATAAATTAGTGCTTGTTCGTTCACCTTAACGTCAGCATATAAAATATTGTCTTTCATATATAGTCTAGCATTTGTTCCAAACCACTCAATAATAAATTCCGCTGAATATTCACTTAAAATTTTTAATGTTGCATTGACGGTCTTATTGTGAAACATATAGATATTTTGATTTGCATATTCTGCCATATCAACACCCTTTTCACAATTCTTTAACTTAGTAATTGGTTTGACTGGTGTGTCTAAAATTTTGATGTTTGAAATAAGTTCAACTTTGTAGTTTGCTATGTCATCAAAAAAATCAAGGTTACAAACAAGGTAATATCTACCTTGACTGTTAATCATAAAATATGGGTTTATTATATAACGTTTTTGCCGTTTTTGCTCGTTTTTCTCTTTGTCAAAATAAAAACGGTTATAATTAAATTCAACCTGCTTGCCATTTTCAATAGCCTCATTCAATATATCTATTGTATAAAATAATTGTTTTTGATTCGTTCGGACAATTTGGTCTGACTTATAAATATATTTATATCTTTTTCTATCATTCAAACTTAAAAAACTTGAAAGTTTCTGTGATAATTTTCTTGAATGCTCACTATCAATAGACTTACTTGAGAACACAGCATCAATTAAATATGAAATTTCACTTTTTTCAAACTCACGTTCCCCTAAATAGCACCCTTTTCTTGTTTTTACAATATCAAAACCAAAATCCATTAAACTATCAATTGTAGAACTAATAGATTTTCGCTCAAGTTCCAAACCAAATTTATTATATACTTTTTCAATAATCTGTTCTTGTTTTAAAAAATGATTTTCATCACTGTATTCTTTTAATATTGATAAAATACATAGTGGTGAAAGTTTTTTATTATTAGGAAGCATATTTTCCCCTCCAATTTCACTATACCACAATAGCTAAAACTTACAAAATATTTAACTATGAAAACCAAAAGAAAATTTATCAACCTTTCTTATGGGCATATCAATATCTTCTGGCAACAGCTCTCTTATTTTTGAAGTGTGAAGAAGATTGCCGTTTACAAGCCTTGTTGCTTGTTTCATTCTTGCCTTCTCAAGGAGATTTCTTATAAATCTGCCATTTCCAAAATTTTTATCATCTTTATTAAATGCGATAATTTCCCTTATTTTTTCTTTGCACTGCGAGATGTCTATATCCATTTTTATTGCATAATATTCAGCAATTTTAACAAGTTCTTCTTCACTATAATCAGGAAATTCCACTTCAAAAGCTATTCTACTTCTCAATCCCGCATTTCTCTCTAAAAATTTTTGCATCTTGTCTTTATAACCTGCAAAGATTACAACCATGTTTTCTCGATTGTTTTCCATCTCTTGAACAATTGCGCTGATTGCCTCGTCGCCATATAAGCCATCTTTCCCATCACATAGAGAATATGCCTCGTCAATAAAAAGAACGTTCCCAATTGCTTGTTTAAAAAGTTCCTGAACTTTTGGTGCTGTGCCACCAACAAATTTGCTAACAATATCCGCCCTTCCAACTTCTATTAATTTTCCATTGGAGAGCAAATTTTCTTCTTTCATAATTTTCGCTATAATTCTTGCAACAGTTGTTTTTGCCGTTCCAGGATTGCCAACAAAACACATGTGTCTACTAAACGGCATAATCTTCATATTTTCACTCTTATAAGCTTGTTGCAATTTTGAATAATTGATAAAATCAGCAATAATCTTTTTGATATTATCAAGCCCTATTAAATTATTAAGTTCATTATAACTATCTTTTGTAGACACCTTTTCAATAATTTTTTCTTCTTTTACAAACATAGAGTATTGGGGAAATTGAACAGTTTTCATATAATTTTTATGCCAATTTTTAAAAATATCTTCAAGCTCAAATGTTTTATATAATTTATTGGGTTCAATTAAATCAAAAAGGCTTTGTGTTTCTTGAATATTATATTTACATGCAAAATTATTTAAAAAATTCTTAGCCATTTCATCATGTAATGCTGTGTCAAGCACTTCAACAAAAGACAAATCAGATAAATAGTTTTTTATGTAATTTAACTGTCCATTCTTAACCGAATAAAGTTGAAATATTAATGTTATTTCATTTTGAACAACTTTACAAGTCCGGCAAATTGTTTCAAGCACTTCCATTTCTCTTGAATAACAATCTGTTTCATCTATTTCTATATTTGATGATATAACAACAACCCCTCCGTCGTTCATTCTTAAAACTGAAAGAATTTCAAAAAACAAATCAATTCCTGAGTAGCGTAGGTGTTCAGGACGAAGTATTGTATACTTGTCCCTAAGCATTCGCCCATTTGAATGTAAGGCATCAACTAAAACCTTAACCGCTTCATTTCCCACTGTTTCTCTCATATTCAATATATAATGAACAGGAACTCCAAAAGCATTGTTTTTTCTCGGAGCATATATTCTTTTGATTTCTTCTTTCAGTTGGTCATTTAATATATGTTTATCACAAAAATCTAATATTTCATCTTGCTTGCTATATTCCCTGCTTATTATATATTCCTTATAATGTCTATGAAGCCCAAATTTTATATCATATTTTGCCTTAATATCATTTATATTTTCTATGAAATTATTTTCTTCTGCCTGTTGCAAATCATCAATTAATGTATCCACACTTATCTCTTTTTTGCTAAAAAAATCTAAACTACCTTCAAAACTTTTAATAAAATCTTCTGCGACTTTATTTACCATATCAATCGTATCAATTGATTTTTGAAAGATAACATCGAACATTAATTTATCTATATCATCTTTAACAACAAACAAAAAAATGTCGTCATCTTTTTTTTCATTATGAAATTTCTTATAAACAAGCATATCTTGTTTTATCATCTCATCAATAAAATTTTTATCATTAAATATTTCTCCATTTTGTTTTAGATATGTAAATTTATAAAAAAACATAATTTTCTCCTTTTGTTTACAAGGCAATATTAACACCAATAATGTCCAAAAAAAAGGACATTATTTAAAAAATGGAATTTGATATTTGCTATCTTGTATATTTGTAAACATAAACTATAAAATTTTTATAGAATTTATAATTTTAAGCACAAAATAGATAGCATTATGTTATAATGGACTTATAAATTTAAAAAGCTATATTATAATTTAAAAAATGAAAAAGGTGTTGCATCTAAAGAATGGTATGCATCACATAAAGCTATTAAGATTATAACACAAAAACAAAAGGAGAAAAGATATGCTAATTAAAATTGGAAGCACCACACTTGATGCCACACTTGTTGATAATTCTTCAACGAGAGCCTTAAAAGAACTTTTGAAAAAGAACCCTATCACGATTTCTATGAGCGACTACTCAAACTTTGAAAAAGTTGGCACTCTTCCAAAAACGTTGCCACGTAATGATGAATTTTTTAGAACTCAAGCTGGTGATTTAATATTATATCAAGGCAATCAATTTGTTATTTACTATGACACAAATGCATATAGTTTTACTCGTCTTGGGAAAATTCAAAATATTACTCAAAAAGAGCTAAAATCATTACTCGGAAAAAGTGATGTGACGGTCACATTGTATCTTTAAGGTTGACTATGAATTTGCAAATAAAATGCATATAAATAGAAAAATAGAAAGGGTCAACGACCTAAGGAGGAAAATTATGAAAATTGTTGTTTTAATTGGAAGTCCAAATAAAAATGGCTCAACAAACTTAATTGCAAAGGAATTTGAAAAAGGCGCTCTTGAAGCTGGTCATCAGGTTGTTATGATTGACGTTGCACACGCAAATGTTGGAGTTTGCGGTGGCTGTGTGGCTTGCGGATATAACGGCCCTTGTGTAAGAAAAGATGATATGGAAATGATAAAAAAGGAAATCCTAAGTGCAGATATGCTTGTTTTTGCCACTCCACTTTACTATTATGGAATGTCAGCTCAACTTAAAAAAGTTGTTGATAGATTTTGTTCCTTTAACAGTCCACTGCAGGCTAAACGAATGAAATCCGCTCTACTTGCAGTTGCATGGAATAGTGACAACTGGACATTTGAAGCTCTTGAGAGCCATTATAAAACTCTTGTTCGTTATCTCAACCTTAAAGACCAAGGAATGATTCTAGGGCGTGGCTGTGGAACTCCTGGAATGACTGCTCATTCGTCTTATATGAATAAAGCATATCAACTTGGTAAAAGTTTAAAATAAAAAATAATTAAAAAATTAAAAAATATAAAAATTTAATTAAAAATCATTAAAAATTGTGAATAATCGCTTAATTTCTAATTTTTTTTAAAAAAAGAACAAAAAATAGGAGAAAATATGACAATCGATTTTCATGCGCACCCTGTGACAGAGCAGTTTCGTGCAGGGCTTGAATATTTAGGAATAGACCCTATTATTGCAGATGGATTTTCTTTGCCAAAGTGGAGTATAGAAGAGCATTTAAATTTTATGAAAGAGGCAAATATTGATTTGACAATTTTATCTGCTCCAGCACCACATATCTATAATGGCGATAACAAAAAATCATGCGAAGTTGCAAGAAAAATAAATATTGCTATGGCGAAAATCTGTCAAGACTACCCTGACAGGTTTAAATTTGTTGCGAATGTTTCTTTGCCAGATGTTGAAGGTGCAATTAAAGAAGCAAGGTTTGCAATTGAGAATTTAGGAGCAATTGGTGTTAAGCTTGCTACAAACAACTTTGGTATCTATTTAGGTGACAAATCTTTTGACCCTTTTATGCAAGAGCTTGACAAAATGCATGCACTTGCAATAATTCACCCATGTAGAGCAATGGAATATCCTAAAAATGCAATAACTGGAAAGGTTGCTGCTGCGATGTTTGAATACCCTGCCGACACAACAAGAGCAGTTTTAAATATGATTTCAAATAAGGTGATGACAAGATTTCCAAATATTCGTTTTGTTGTGCCACACGTGGGTTCGTTTTTGCCATATATGCTTCAAAGATTTGAAGGCATATCAAATATTCTTTCTTCGCTTGGAATGATGGATAAAATTGATGCTAAAAAAGAATTTGAAAAATTATATTTTGATATTGCAGGTGACCCAGAACCTGTTGCTCTTGATATGCTAAGTATGGTTGTTGATAGAGATAAAGTTGTCTATGGCAGCGATTTCCCATACTCTCCAGCAAAGATTATAATTTCTAAGAAAGAGCATTTTGAGAAAAATAAAAAATATAAAGAGTTTTCAAAACAAATATACACCACAAATGCTGAAAATCTATTAAAAATTAATTAGTTTTAAAAAAAGTGTTAAAGCAAAATACTGTTAACACTTTTTTATTTTTATAATTTTTTGTTCTTTGTTTATGTTGAAAGTTATTTCATATTCGCGGTTATATCAAGAAGTATCAAATCTTCTTGTGTGTTATTAAATATTTCGTGTGTGCTTCCAATAGGGCAATAATGAAGCTGCCCTTTGCCTACAATTTCTTCGGTGCCATTTATTATGATTTTTGCCTGTCCTGAAAGCACATAAATAAATTCATTGTTATTTTGAGTATGCTTTCCCATTGACGAATTTGGTGATAAGACTGCCCTTATTATTTTGCAATTATCGTCAATAAACATTTTTGATTTTATAAATCCTGTTCCGCCATTCATATTTTCAACTTCTACTGTTTTTAGTTCTTCAAAATCAATTTTCATTTTATCTCCTTTTTACAAATATATTATAGCATATCAACTTTTTTTGCGTTAAAAATTTAATAATTATTTAAAATTTTATAAATTAGTTTGCTTTATTTTTCTATCAATCTTTGATATAATTATACTAATAAAAAACTACAAAAAAAAGGACGTTATATGAAAATTGGATTAGTTGATGTTGGCGGTGGAATAAGAGGAATATATGCCACAGGTGTGTTAGATTATTGTATAGATAATGGAATAAATTTTGATGTGACTGTCGGTGTGTCTGCGGGAAGTGCAAATATTGCATCTTTTTTAGCTCACCAACGCGGACGTAACTATGTTTTTTATACAGATTATCTATTTAGAAAGGAGTATGCAAGCCTGCGAAATTTTATTTTTAAAAAGTCTTATATTGATATGGATTATGTTTATGGCTCATTAAGTAATCATGACGGTGAAAATCCTCTAAATTACACTGCAATAAAAGATAATCCTGCCAAGTTCTACATTGTTGCAACAGAGGCTGACACAGGAGAAGTGAAATATTTTGACAAAAGTGATTTGGCTCAAGATAATTATGACCCTTTGAAAGCGTCTGCGTCCATACCATTTATTTGTAAGCCTTATGAGATAGATAACAAAAAATATTATGATGGCGCTTTAAGTGACCCTATCCCAATTGAAAAAGCCTTTTCGTGTGGGTGTGATATTGTGATTCTGATTTTAACAAAGCCAGAGTCAACAATAAGAAAATCAAACAAGGATAAAAAACTTGCTTTCTTTATTCGTAAAAAATATCCAAAAAGTGCAGAAGCATTGAAACTTCGAGCAAAACGATACAACGAAGGTGTAGCATTAGCTCAAGAATATGCAAAACATGGTAAACTTTTGATTGTTTCGCCAGACAGCACTCTCGGAGTTGATACCCTTACAAAAAACAAAGAAGCGATAAAAAAACTCTATGAAAAGGGATATAAAGATGGAGAAAAAATAAAAAAATTTTTGCAAAAAACTGTTTAAAAAAAATAACTCGCTGGGAATTATAGCGAGTTATTTTTTTATTCATTATTCCAAATTTTTTCAAACTCTTTTGGCACTTCTTGAATAAAGTTTTCTTTGCCCACAATATCAATAAGTGAAGTTTTCATTGTGACAGGGATATTCTTTGCTTTAGCCTGGTTTACAACATTCATAACCCACTCTTTTTTAGGAATAATTTTGCCTTTACGATTGCCCGTTTCAGCACCAACCACAATCCAATCAATATTTTCTAAATCAAGGCTCCCCACATCTTCAAAAAGTGGTTCAAATGTGATATGATAGTGCTTTGCCTTAACATTCTTTTTAAACTCTGTTATTCTTCCTGCTTCTTTCTTTGTGGTTACAGTCACACCAAGCCAAACATTGTCAAGGTCAGTTGAATAATGACAAAGTTCAGGACGTTTTGTGAGCAAAATATACTCGTGCTGTGGATTATCCCTAAGTGCTTTAAAAATTTTGTCGCACCAGTCATTTTTGCACCAACTTGAAAAGTCACTCATACTTGTGATTAGCATAACTCGTGGCTTGCCTTTGTAGAGTTGTGGGAGGCGACTCTCCATAAGTGTTGGGACATTAAAATCTGGAATGTGTTTAAAGCGTTGGTTGATTTTTCTTGCATAACAATAACTGCAACCAATATCACAGCCCATAACAGGGTTAAAAGTTTTTACAAGTTTAATCCTATCTTCCATTATCTTTCTCCAAATTTTCAATTATTTTTTTTAGAGTGTTTTCAAAATTTTCAATTTGCTTATCGGTGAAATTTTTATAAAAGACTTCTTCCATTTGCTTTGTTACATCAAGATAATCTTCTTGAAGTGCCTTTGCCTTGTCTGTTAGCGAAACAATTGTTTCTCTTTTATCTTCTTTGCTTGCAGTTCTCTTAATGAGCCCTTGCAGTTCCATTCGCTCTAGCATTGCAGTTAAAGTTGTTTTGGCAAGTTTTGTAAGTTTTGAAATTTGTTTAATGGAAATATTATTATTATTCCACAAAATATATAAAATTCTGCCTTGTGCACCATTAAATTCATCAACACCTTTTGCTTTTAAAATTCTTTCAAAGGTTCTATCAGAAAGTTGCTTTACTTGACTTATTAAAAATCCACCATTACTCATACTTCTTCTCCTAAAAATGATTTTGGCATTTCCTGTATAAACTCATCTTCATTAAAGGCGCAAATCAAATCTTCTTTCATAAAAACAGGAATATTCTTCTCTTTTGCTTGATTTACAATATTTAAAACCCATTCCCGTTTGGAAATTGATTTGCCTTTTCGATTGCCCGTTTCTGTGCCAACAACAATCCAATCAATATTTTCTAAATCAAGACTCCCCACATCTTCAAAAAGTGGTTCAAAAGTTAGGTGATAATGCTTTGCCTTAACATTTTCAAAAAGCTGTTTAATCCTAACTTTTTCTTTTGCAGTTGTGATTGTCACACCAAACCAAGCATTGTCGGGCGCGGTTTGTATATTCAATCTTTCAGGTCGCTTTGTCAAGAAAATATATTGAGTTTTAGGATTTTGCTTTATCTTTTCAAATGTTTTTTCCACCCATTCATCTTTCCAGCCTGACAAATCACTCTGCCCTGTGAGTAGATATGCCGAATATTTTTTATTATCAAGCAGTCTTAATTTACTTTCAAAAAATGTTGGAATGTTAAAGTCTGGAATACTCCTAAATCTTTTGCAATTATTCCGTGCATAACAATAGCTGCAACCGATGTCACAGCCGATAACAAGATTTATATTTTTAATTTTATCCTTAATACAATACATCTAGAATTAACCTTTTTTTGCTGATGCAAACTCTGCATAACCATTCCAGCCGAAAGTTCCGTTTTCACTTTCATCAACATAAACCTTTCTAATATCACAAAGGTGAATAATGTGGTCATCTGCGTCCAAAGTTTCACAAACACTACCTACAAAAGCAAGTCTTGTGTGTTTTGGCACAGAAATACTTGTTCCGTCCAATTTTTGCATTTCAATCCCAAATTTTTCAATCTTGTTTGTATCTCTGCCACTCGAAGTTCCACACGCAATCAATTTGTTGGCAATATCAATTCCAGGGAGTGCCACAACCACTTCACGATTTTTCTTTAAAAGTTCAAGAGTGTATGCACCCTTGTTAAGTGAAAACATAATTTTACCAGGGTTTGTTGAAGCAAAGGTCCAAAAGGCAAGAGTTGCCATATTGGTTGTGCCATCTTCCTTTTGTGAACAAATAAAAGTTAATGGATTTGGTGAAGTAAACACCGGTGCTTGTGCAATTTTGATTTCTTTCATAAAAAACTCCTTTAAAAATAAATTAGTTCTATATAGAACAATAAAATAATACCATATAAAACTAATTATGTCAACTAAATTTATAAAAATTTATACAAACAAAAAAAAAGTGTTAAAAACAAATTTGCCGATAGCACTCTTTTATTTTATATATAATATATATTATTTCTTCGTTTTGTGTTGAAAGATACTAACAAAAGAAATTAAAATAAAGAAAAGTTTTCTTTTGGTTATCTAATGCAACAATATATTTTCATTCTAATCTTAATGAATATGATTTAATTATCAATTCTATCAAATTATATAGTTTATCCGCAATCTCGGTCGGTCTTTCTTTTTTGCCATTTTTAAGCCAAAGAGATAGTATTCCACCACCGCCAAAACTTAAAAACTTTTTTAAAAATTCCTGTTCATTTTTATCCACCTTAGGCAAGTCAATATTTAAGCTTGTCAATTTTTCAAAGCACAATTCAAAACTCTTTAACCTATATAAATTATCGATATTGCTAGAAAAAAGCAGAATATATTTTTCACTATTGTCATAGACATCTTGAAAAGCGCTACGAATTGCTTCTTTTAAACTGCAATTGTCATATTTTTCTTTCATTTTTTTAGCTATTTCTTCGATTGCTTCGTTTACTAACTTTTCATATAAATCAAAAGAACTTGAATAGTGCTTATAAAAAGTAATACGATTTATACCAGCATTTTCACAAATACTTTTTACAGTTATTTTACTTAAATTGTTATTTTTTAATAAATCTAAAAAACTATTTTCAATAAGAATTTGCGTATGTCTTGCCCTTTTGTCCATAAAAAATGTCCCTTTTAGAAAAGATTATTTACATTTCTGCATATTGTGTAGTCAATATGACCAATGTTGAAGGAAATTGCAATTGACTTTGGCTACACCTGTTTATTATAATATTTATAGTAGTTATTGTCAACTGCTATAAGGAGATATAAAATGGAAGAACAAGAAGATAAGTTAAGGAAGGTGGCAAAAGAGCGAGTGGCAAACAAGTTAGGGCTTTTAATTCACGCCATTTGCTGGCTAATAATTTCGGTAATTATAATAATCGTTGTTCCTGAGCAAGAAATGGGTGTAAGGATAGGCGTTTTAGTTCTTGGTTTTTGGGGAATTTGTGTTGTTATTCACGCAGTTTGTGTTTACTTTATTTTACGAAAAACTTCTGGAAAGAAAACAGAAAAGTCTTTCGATAAAATGGTAGATAAAGAATATGAAAAATTAAAATCAAAACAGGACAAAGAATAATGATTGGTTTTTACTATTTAGACTTTTTAGAAAAAAGTTTTGATGTAAAAAGCAAAACATCACGCAAAAATTATTGGGTGGTATTTTTAATAAATGCCACTCTTTCTATTATCTTGGTTAGCATTGGACTTGCCATTCCACAAGGCACTCCTCTGCAAATTTATATAGGTATTTCATCAATCATTGCAACTCCACTTTTTGTGCCTTTCTTTACTGCTATTGCAAGAAGATTAAACGATGTGGATATTTCCAGAAAGTATATGTGGTTTTTACTAATTCCATTTTTTGGATATATACCTTTTATTTTCTTGTGTGCCAAAAAGTCGAAATATAATGAAGCTGAAGATTTCAGTAAATATAAAAAAGGCTTTTCTTCAATAGTAATAAAAAAGATTGTAAATAGCATTCTCACTGTGTTCCCGTTTATCTATTTTGCGTATTCAATTTACAAATTGATAACAGCAACAGGCAGTGTTGAAATTGGACTTAACGCTTCTTTGTTGTCAATATCCTTTATTATTTGTATTTCAACTATAATTGAACTTAAAACTACAAAAGTTTCAAAGTTTTTATCTGTTTGGAAATTTATTCAAAAACTAACAACATTGTCAGGCGCAATTTTATCAATAATTCTTTATCACAACTCTCAAAATTTTGTTGATGCAGTTATGGTGGTTTATTTTTACTTTTATGTGATGATTATTCCCATAGTCCTTGTTTTTGATTTATATAAACTAGCAAAAAAGAAAGAATAAAATTTTTTACTTAACAAAAGAAAAATGAGCATTGCAATATTAGTTTGCTTTGCTCTTTTTATATTTAATAATATTATTTTATATTATTTCTTTGTTTTGTGTTGAAAGATACTAACAAAAGAAATTAAAATAAAGAAAAGTTTTCTTTTGGTTATCTAAAATTTTCGGGGTTTATAACTCTCACTCTATTTCCATTTTGTTTTGCAAAGCGGACAGTGTTTCCTGTTCCGCTTGGTTTACCATTCCAACAAGCAATACAAATGGAAGAATGGTCCACCATATATTTATTTCGGTCATTCATACAAGTTGGTGTGTAATGGTCGGACAATATGATAACATCATCACACCTTTTCAAAATATTTTTATATCTTTTTTGCTGGTCGGGCTTCCATTTCAGTTCCTGCCCAACACAAGGCACAACAGCAATAACTTTGATGTTGTGCCTTTTTCTTAATTCAAGCAAAATCTCTGCACCAATCATATCAAAGCCTTCCGCCATACCTGTCAAAAAAGTTGTTATGCCAAACTCAATTGCACCAACAAAAACTTTTCTCACTTCTTCCTTAAATCTTAAACAACTCTCCCTGTTTTCATCATATCCCCAAGGTAGTGATTTTGGGCGATGCCCTGTCAAACAAATTGTTTGTTCTTTAACTATATTCATACCATATCCTTTTAAAGCAATAATTGCTATAAATATTATATGGCATCATATTAGGCAGTTGCAACTAAAATGGCTTCAAAATAGGCAATAATTATTTTGTATTTTGGAGGGTTGCAATTATGACTGATTTTATTACACTTGTAAAAGAAGTTTTAGAAGAAAAAGGAATGTCAACTCAAAATTTGTTTGATGATGGTGTTATTTCTGAGAATACTTTTTACAAATACAAGCATCGCTATCCAAATTTAACAACATCACTTAAAATTGCAAACTATTTATGTGTGAGCGTTGATTATTTATTTGGTTTAAGTGATGAAAACAAATTTAAGCCTTATTCGCTCGAACAAAAGAATTTGTATAATAACATTGTTTCTTTAATAGAAAACTCAAAAATATCTCAACGGAAATTTAGTAAAGATTTAAACTATTCAAGAGTAAATTTGTTGCGTTGGAAGAAAGGCACAAGTCCAAATGTGCAATCACTAATTGAAATATCCAAATATTTCAGCATTCCAATAGATGATTTGTTAGATAAAGAATAATAGTCAAAGAAGTAAGTTTTGTTTGCTTCTTTTTTGTTATGTAAAAATTTTTATTAATTTTTTAAAAAAAATTGCTAAAATAGACCCCACGATATTAAAAATAGGAAACAAATAGGTCAAGACAACAATCACAACATATAACTCTGTTGACAAAAGTTATTTTGACAAAGCAACAAAAGTTTTCAATGAGCAATATAAGATCGAACAACAAGAGGATAAATATAACTCTCTTGACGATGATGAACTCGACTGGGAACTAGAACAACTTTTGAGAGAAAAGGAGGAAAGAGAAAGAAGAAAACGAAAAAAAGAAAAAGATTTTGAAATGTAAAGTATTTTTGCAAAAGTGTTGATTTTTTCATATTTTGTGATATAATATAAAATATAAGGAGTAAAAAATGACAAAGACTTTCGCATTAAATTCATATTATTACTACTACATTTAAATTGCTATATGTAGGAGTTTTTGCGAGAAATAAAAATAAAACATCTGCCATATAGCAATTAGCTGTGTGGCAGTTTTCTTTTAAATGGAACATCTGTCACAAATTTTGATTCTTGGCAGATGTTTTTTATTAAAAGGAGACCTTATGTTTTTTAGAAAAACCTACGCCCTTATGGGCGTGAAAAATTACTTATAGAACAAAAATATGATAAAATAATAAAGGAGAAAAAATATGTTTAATAAAAATGGATTTGAGTTGTTGGAAGAACGTGGATTTGTTTTTCAAACCACTCATAGAGAAGAAATAAAAAAAATATTAAGTGAAAAGTCGATTACTTTTTATATTGGTATTGATCCAACTGCTGATGATTTGCATATTGGACACTTTTTTGGGTTAAGAATGGCACGAATTTTGCAGGATTGCGGACATAAGTGCATTGTGCTTGTTGGTGGAGCTACCGCTTTAATTGGGGATCCTACAAACAAAAGTGATATGCGAAAAATGCTTTCAAAAGAAGAAGTTGCTCGAAATGCAAATGAAATAAAAAGCATTCTAAATAGATTTGTTAAAACAACAGGTGATAATCCTGCAATAGTTGTAGATAATGCTGATTGGCTAAAGCCTTTGGGCTATATTGATTTTCTACGAGAAGTTGGTGTGCATTTTAACGTAAATGAAATGCTAACAAAAGATCTATACAAAAATCGTCTTGCGAAAGGAGGATTAACTTTTATGGAAATGGGTTATATGCTTATGCAGGCTTTTGATTTTGTTCATCTAAATGATAAGTTTAATTGCATTCTTCAAATTGGTGGATCTGATCAATGGGGAAACATTTGTGCTGGTGTAGACCTTTCGAGAAAAATGAATTTTCAAAATGGAACACATAGACCTTTAATGATGGGGCTCGTTTGTCCGCTCCTAACAAACGCGGAAGGAATAAAAATGGGAAAAACAGAAAAGGGGACATTGTGGGTTTCCAGAAGTAAAACATCTGCTTTTGAGTTTTTCCAACATTTTGTGAATTGTTTAGACGCCGATGTTGAAAGATTGTTAAGATTTTTTACAGACCTGCCAATTGCCGGAATTAAAAAAATGTGTAAAGAAGATATTGTTGAAGCCAAAAAATTTATGGCTTTTAAAACTACCGAACTTGTTCATGGAACTGCAGAAGCATTGAAAGCACAAGAAACTGCTAACAATCTTTTTATAAGCGGGAATGCTGATGATATGCCACGAGAAGTAATTATTTGCGAAAAACAAATAAACATTTTAGATTTTTTGTCCAAACTTAGCATAATAAAATCCAAATCGGAGGCTCGCAGGCTTATTGAACAAGGTGGTATTTTAATTGAAAATGAAAGGAAAAATAATATAAATGAAGTTTTACAAGTTAAAAATGAAATGGTTGTAAAGAAAGGTAAAAAGACTTTTGTTAAAGTTATAGTAAAAAAATAGTTACTGTTGCAAATTGTTGCAAATATATCAGTTTTAGATAGTTCTATAAAGATTTAGACCGAAAGTAGAATTAGATTATTTTCGGTCTATTTTTTTGCTAAAATTTGTACCAAAAAACATTTGCAACAAATTTTAGGTACATTTGCAACAGTAAAATGATAAAATTTTAATGTTTATAAATTTGTATTTTTATGTTTTATGTTTTAAATTTAAAATCGCTATAATCCCCTATTTATAAGGCATATAGCGATTTTTTAAATAAAAAAATGAGAGCAAAATTTGCTCTCAAATTTGGTAGAGATGAGTGGACTCGAACCACCGACCCCCACCTTATCAGAATAAATATTTTTTATTCAAAAATTAAACACTTTATCACAAAACCTTATATTTTATATATCGTATAGACTTTGAAAAATAAATTTGTTGTCAAATAATTTTACGACTTGACAACAGTTGACAGCAGAAGTACTTAAATTGAGCAACTATGACTATATAAAACTATCTAAAACTTTAAAAAACTGTTTAAATTTTTTATAACATAAATTTCCCTTATCGGCAAAATTAAAATGTTTATTTGCTTGACTTTTTGCCGATATTTTTATATAATGCAAATATGGAAATCGTTGAATATAAAGCAAAATATAAAGAAGATGTTAAAAATATTCTTGTCGAACTTCAAGAATATATTGTTTCTATTGATCATTGGCATTTAAATATAATAACGCCAGATTACAGAAAAAAGTATTTTGAAAAGACAATAAAAAATTGTTCAGTCATTTTCTTAGCAATTGAAGAAGAAAAAGTTATAGGTTTGATTTGTGGCAATCTAATTAAATATGACAAATATGATTTGTGCGATTACACTTGTCCTAAAACGGGGCACATTGAAGAACTTATTGTAAGCAAAAATACAAGAAATAAAGGTGTCGGACAATTATTATTAAATAAAATGGAATATTATTTTAAATCTATTGGTTGTGAATATTGTCATATTGATGTTTTTGAGCCTAATGAAATTGGAAAGAATTTTTATTTAAAAAATAATTATACAACAAGAATGAGAAGTTTATCTAAAAAATTGTAAGGAGAAATTATGAAATATCTTTCAGTTAGTGAAGTTGCGAAAAAATGGAGTTTGAGCGAAAGGTCAGTTCGAAATTATTGTGCGAAAGGCAGAATTAAAGGAGCTTTTTTAACAGGTAAAACTTGGAATATTCCAGAAGATGCTATAAAACCTAATAGAGTTGATGAAAGAAAATTTAGCGATAACGAACTTTTGAATATTTTAAAAGAAGAAAAAGATATGCGTCTTAAAGGAGGAATATATCATAAAACACAAATTGCATTAACATATAATTCAAATCATATTGAAGGTAGCACTCTCACAGAAGAACAAACAAGACTTATATTTGAAACAAATACAATTGGAGAAACAAAAGGAGTTAAAGTTGATGATATTGTAGAAACAAATAATCACTTTAAATGTTTTGACCTTATTATAGATAATGCAAAGAAACCCTTAACTGAAAAATTCATAAAAGAACTACATTTTACCTTAAAAGTTGGAACAAGTGATAGTTTAAAATCTTGGTTTAATGTTGGTGATTACAAAAGTCGCCCAAACGAAGTTGGTGGTAATGAAACTTGTCAACCCGAGAATGTCGCAAAAGAAATGAAACAACTGTTGACAACATACAATTCGCTAAAAGATAAAACTATAGAAAATATTATTGAATTTCATTATCATTTTGAAAATATACACCCTTTTCAAGATGGCAACGGTAGAATTGGTAGACTTATAATGTTTAAGGAATGTTTAACAAACAATATCGTTCCATTTATTATAGAAGATGAAATAAAAATGTATTATTATCGAGGACTAAGAGAATGGCAAAACGAAAAAGGCTTTTTAATAGACACTTGCCTTTCAGCCCAAGACAAATACAAAAAATATTTAGATTATTTCAAAATAAATTACTAAAAGGATTTTATTAATGGTTAAAAGATTATCTAGAAAACAGCAAAAAGTTATAAGAAATGTGGCTCACAACATTATAAATTATTGGCACAAAGAATTAAAAAGAAATTATGTTTTTACTCAAAGAATAGTGGGCTCAGGAGCGTTAGGGACTATGCTCGTTGATAATAATGGAGATTATGATATAGATTACCAAATTTTATTAACTAGCAAATCTAAAATAGATTTATCAAATGCAACCCAAATAAAAAACGATTTTTTTAAATCTTTGCAATCTTACAAGGATGATAATCATAAGGTTGTAAAAATTGAAAATTCAACCACCGCAATTACTTACAAGTGTTTAAGTAACGGACAAAATTTTCATATAGATTTTGTGATCATCAAGACATTTCCACAAAATAATCAAATTATTAGGAGAAACATAAAAGAAGAAACGATAACTAAAAATGAATTTACTTGGAATACATTGCCAAAATATAATGAAGCATACAAGATTTTTAGGAGTTGGACCATTGATAAAAAGACTAAGTTTATTAAATATTTATTGCCAAAGAAAATAAAAGAAAAAGAAAAAAATGAAAATGATCCAACAAAAATTTCATCATCACAATTATTTATAAGAGAGGTAAATAATTATGACAATAAAAAATGAAATATTAGATTATGATAAACACAAAGATGATATTGATAGGTGGGTTAATGTTAAAGGAGAAGTGAAGTATTTAGAATTTGTTAAAATGTTAAAAAACAATCAAATTGACTGTAAATGGGGAACCGTTTCTGATTTATATAGATATGATAAAAGATTGCAAATTAACCTTTTTAAGTACATGTCATTCTTTGAAGAATATATAAGAGCAAAGTTGTGGAATAGCAACAAATTTAAAAAGTATAAAGACTTAAATAAAAAATCTATGAATGAATTGATCATTTATATTTGTAGGAATAAAAAGTTATTACAAACAAATTTTAATGATGTATATATAGAACAACTTTACAATATTAAAAAAATTAGAAACACAATAAGCCATAACGATATAATATTAAAATGCCACAATAATAAAAATGATTATAAACATTTGATAAAAGATTTATATTTTGCCTTACCACAAGAATATAAAGAAAATTTTAAAAACGACATTATAAAATGTGGGGTTGAATTAAATATAAATAAAATATTTGTTGTTGATTTTACATAAAAATCAAATATTGTAAATGAAAAATAGTGAAAATATGTTATAATGAAAGTGCTAATACAATGATAGGAGAAAATATGAATAATACAAAAATAAATAATCACGCAAATTTAATTTGGAGCATTGCAGATAAATTAACAGGAGTTTATAAACCACATGAATACGGGCTTGTAATTCTGCCAATGACAGTTTTAAGAAGATTTGATATAATTCTTGAAAAAAACAAACAAGAATTTTTAGATAAAACCAAAACAATCTCAAAAGATAATGC
>CALVPQ010000006.1 GCA_944351415.1 uncultured Clostridia bacterium
AAGAACATATTAGACTACAAAATCTAACATGTTCTCTCTTTTTTATTTGTTGTCCGTTTTAATCAAACAACATCTTACATCTTCTTCTCTTTTTTTGATTTTTTATTTTCTGCATCATTTTGCTGAGTTTGTTCTTCTACTTGAACCTGAGCTTCATTAACACTGCTAGTCTCATCTACTGTTACATTGCTGTTATCTTCGCTATCCTTTGATTTTTTACTTTTATCTTCAGTTGTAGAAACAGCAGGTCCTGTTTTTTGTTCTTCATCTTTAAAGATAGTGTATATAGCATAGGCATCAACTGACATATACCCTTTTTTTGTATCTGTTCCTGTTTCAATAGTAACAATTTTTTTATCACCATCAAGTTGAAGGTCAACAATAGTGCCATAAACACCACTTGTAGTTAAAACCTTGTCTCCTCTTTTAAGAGAGTTGGTTTGTTCTTGCATTCTTTGATTTTCTTTTTTATTTCTTGCTGAAATCATAATTGGATAAATTATAATTAAAAGCACAATAAAAACAATAAGTATGATTTGTGTTGCGTCCATATTATCTCCTTTTAAATAAATTTATTAAACTTGACATAACAAAGTCTAACATAAATATACTAAAAATGTAAAATGAATTTTATTATATTTTCTTTGTTTTTACTTCATTTTCAAGTCTGTCGATAAATTCTGACAGTATTAGACCTGATTTATTTTCAAATCCCCTTCCTCTGATAGAAATTGTTTTATTTTTTTCTTCTTCATCACCAACAATAATGAGATAAGGAATTTTCATTGAAAGAGCTTCTCTTATTTTATAGCCTATTTTTTCATTTCTTATATCACTTGTAGCTCTAAAACCTTTTAATAAAAGTTGCTCCTTAATTTTTTCTACATAGTCATTATTTCTTTCTGTTAAAGATAGCACTCTTACCTGTTCAGGAGCAAGCCATAATGGAAGCAATCCTTTAGTTTCCTCAAGAAGAAAGGCAATAAATCTGTCAAGAGAGCCAAGTATTGCTCTGTGTATAACAACTGGTCTTTGTTTCTGATTGTTTTCGTCTATATATTCAAGCTCAAACTTTTCAGGAAGTTGATAGTCAAGTTGAACAGTAGAAAGTGTTACTTCATGACCGAGTGCACTATATACTTGAATGTCTATTTTAGGTCCATAGAAAGCAGCTTCCCCTTCAGCTTCATAATAATTTGCACCTGTTGACTTTATAATCTCTCTAAGCGCATTTTCACTCTTTTCCCAAAGCTTATCATTACCAAAATATTTTGAAGTATCATTCTTGTCGCGAAGAGATAATCTTAAAGTATAATTCTTAAATCCAAAATCCTTATATACCTCAAGTATCAAGGATATAACCCCTTTTATTTCATTAGCAATTTGCTCCGGTGTGCAGAAAATATGCGAGTCGTTTTGTGTGAAGGCTCTTGCTCTTTCAAGTCCACAAAGATTTCCGCTATCTTCAAATCTAAAATCATTTGCAATCTCTGCTATTCGTATAGGAAGGTCACGGTATGAGTGAAGAGAATGTTTAAACATAACCATGTGATGTGGACAGTTCATAGGTCGAAGCACATACGCCTCGTCATCAAGTTCCATAGCAGGAAACATATCTTCTTTATAGTGTTCCCAATGTCCAGAAGTTTTATAAAGGTCAACATTTCCAAGCGATGGCGTCATGACATGCTTATACCCTTTTGAAATTTCTTTATCCATGATATAATCTGACAAAATTCTTCTTAAAATAAATCCATTTGGAAGATACATTGGAAGTCCTTTACCAATAAGTTCATCAAACATAAAAATATTAAGTTCTTTGCCAAGTTTTCTATGGTCTCTTTGTTTTGCTTCTTCAACAAGCTTTAAATAATCTGCAAGTTCCTTTTTAGTTTTGAAGGCATAACAATATACCCTTTGAAGCATTTTGTTTTTTTCACTTCCACGCCAATATGCTCCATTTACAGCATGAATTTTAAAACCAAAATTCTGTAAACGTCTTGTGCTATCTACATGTGGACCTCGACAAAGGTCATAAAAATCGTTGCCAGTATAATAAAGCGAAACTTCTTCACCTTCTGGTAGTTCATTTATTATTTCAGTTTTATATTCATTATCAGCAAAAATCTTAAGAGCTTCATCTTTTGAAATAACTTTTTTTGTAAACTCTTCACCCCTATTAACAATTTCCTTCATTTTCTTTTCAATTTTTTCATACTCATCAGGAGTAATTGAATGAGAAAGGTCTATATCATAATAAAAGCCATTATCAATAGCAGGACCTATTGTAAGTTTTGTGTCTGGATATAGTTCCATCAAAGCTTTTGCAAGCACGTGTGCAAGAGAATGTCTTGCTTTCATAAGTTCTTCATCTTGTTCTTTTTTAATTTCCATTTTTATCTCCTTTTTGGGCATTTTATAATAAAAAAACGCCCTTAAAATAATTTAAGGACGATTTAAACAAAACCGCGGTTCCACCTTAATTGCAAAAGTGCCACTCATTAAAACTTATCACCATAGCAGTGGTTTCAATATTATTTTAGCTAAGATTTTTCACCAACCAATCTCTCTCTATAAGCATCAAATAACTCTACTTGTCTGCTACTCCAAGTACATACTCGCATTTTATCACTAAAATTTAAAATTGTCAACTAAATTTTTTAAATATTTTTAAATCTTGTAAATCGGGCTTATGTTGTTATAATTATTTTTTGTATTTATATTATTTATAGTTATTCGCTCTTCAAATATGCGTTCAAGAAGATTTGTTGCACTACTTGATTCTTTAAAATACAAATTTATTTTTTGAGGAGAAAGGTCTATAACATTAGAGACTATGGACTCTTCATTAAACACTTTATTCTGATATTGTCCGTTATTTAAGGTAAATATTTTATAACCATCATCTTCTTTAACAACACTTATTTCATCTTCACGAATATCCAAATTATCAACTAGAAACTTTAATAAATCAATAAAACTATCAGAAGAGATAAGATAATCACTATTTTCATTCGATAAAGAAACAAGTTCTGCCCATTTTTCTTGAAGAGGCTTTAACTTAAAATAATAAAAAGACTCTAAAAATAAATCATGTTCCAAAACAAGATATTTTTTCACAATATATTTATCAGTTTCTTTATCAAAATTTAAAAGAGCCTTTTTAAAGGCAAGCATTCCTATTTTATCTTTTCTTGGAAAGATTAAAAAATTATCTAAAAAAGCCATTTTGAAATTTGTGCAAATAAGTTCTATTATACAAGATGTTATAAGAAGCTTTGCTTGCTCCTTAAACTTTTCGTTTATACCAACAAGAATTGATATATAGTTTTTATCTTCATCAATAGTAATTATTCCACCCATTTCTTGTAATGAGTTTAATAAAGATTTATATAAAATATTTGCAACAGTTGTGTTCTCCGATTTAATATTAAGTGATATTTCCCACATATTTGCTCCTTGCTATAGTATTTTATGCAAGGCTTCAAAAAATACACTTAGAATTTAAAAATTAAATCAAATAATTTGACAAATAAACGAAAAATATTGATAATACTTATATATAAAGGAATGACAATATGAAAAAATCAATTAAAATGTTTTTAATATCGCTTTGTCTTTGTCCACTTTTGTTGCTCACAGCTTGTGGAACAACTTCATACTATACAATAACAGTTTCACCAAGTGATAGCGTGCTTGGTTCAGTGCTTGGCACATTAAGTGACTCAACTCAAGTTGAAGGCACAACAGTAACACTCACAGCTAAGGAAAATAGTGCTCAAACTAACCCTTTTATTTGCTGGATAAAAAATAATAACACGGTTGTATCTACTGACACTGCACTTACACTTACCTACAATAGTGAAACTGCTGGAAGGTACACCGCTCTGTTTGATGAAACTAATCCTAACTCAATGATGTATGCAGCCTTTGATACAATTACATTTGAACCAATAGCTGATGTGACAGAAATAAACTTTACTTTAAGTTATTCAAGAACAGCTAGCGGAAATGATGTATACACAACCCTTGCAAGAGGTTCCCTTTCAACAGAAAACACATACACATCTGACCATACATCTGTTTTATATCTTGGCTCTGTTGGGACTATCAGTAGTTATCAGTATAGATTTAGACTTAATATAACATTAGTAGATTCAAATGGAGCAGAAACTTCTTATAGCCTTACAAGTCAGGCAATTCTAAATAATTCTTCCTTTAATAGCACAAGGGATTATGAAATAACGATTTATGATAGTAATTCAGATAGCGATATTGTTTTGTCTTTTGTAAAGTTAAGCAAAGAATTATTCTCGTCAGCTGATACTCAACTTTTATAAAATATAAAAAAATTAAAATAAAAGAAGGCAAGTTGCCTTCTTTTATTTTGGCTGAAAACTATTTGCAATCCTTTGTTGAACTTGTTTTAGAACCGCAACTTTTAGCTTCTTTAGATGCCTCTACATTTTTTGCAGATTTTGACATCTTGCCCTTGGCACTTTTCCCCATTTTGGAATTTTTACCAAACATAGTTTTCACCTCCCTGTTATCAAGGTATACAACCTTGTAATTTAATTATGGCTTGATAACAGAAAAATATACATAATATAAGAATAATTTTCTATCCATTAATATTTGGGAAAAAAGGCTATAGTAGATAAAATGTTTTTAGAACATATTAAATATATAAAAAAACGACTTTCTAAATATTGATTAGAAAAATCGTTTTTACTTAAAAACATAAACGTCTGGAATTATTTTGTTGTTTTCTTTGTTTTTCCAGCAGTTTTTGAAGTTGATGTTGTCTTTTTAGCAGGTTCTTTTGCTGCTTTAGTTGTTGTTTCTTTAGCCGCTGTTTTCTTGGATTTTTCTGCATTTTGAGCATCTTCAAGAAGGTCGTAGTATTTATCAAATACTGCAATAGCAACTTCTTCATCTTCTTCAACTTTTACGATTGAATTACCATCTTTATCTTGGTCAATCACAAACACGATTGCTTCATCATCGGCAATTCCTTCAATTTTATCCATTGGTTTTAAAACACAATATAATCTTTTTTCTTTTCTTACTTCATAAGGAATAACAGCAATTTGCTCAAAAGTTAATTGTCTGCCATTTTCGTCCATAAGAACAATAGGGTCTCTATTGTCTTGGTCAAGAAGCACATCAAGAATATCAATAGGTTTTAATTCCTCGTTATTTTCAGTTTTCTTTTCTTCCATATTTAATCCCCTTTTAAATTTTCTATAAATGTCTGCAAAATTAGTTGTGCAGCTATTTTATCGATGAGTTCCTTTCGCTTTTCCCTTCGAACACCGCTCGATATTAAAATATCTTCCGCCTCAGCCGAGGTTAAGCGCTCATCTATAAAATGAACTTTAACACCAGAGTAGAGTGCAAGTTTTTCACCAAAAGCTCTATGCAATTTTGCTCTTTCACCTTCAGTGCCGTCCATATTCAGTGGTAATCCCATTGCAACTTCATCAACATCATTATCTTTGATAATTTTATCTAAGTGTTTTAATGCATCTTCTTCGCCATGATTTTGATACACTTCATAAGGACTAGAGATAATACATAACTGGTCACTTAAAGCAATTCCAATACGTTTATCTCCATAATCCACTCCCATCTTTCTATGCTTTTGCATTACATCTCCATAATGAGTATACCCTTTTATACAAATTTAGTCAAACAATTTAGACAACTTTTTAATTATTTTGTGATTATTTTATAAAGGATAAAATAGATATTAGGTCATCTGTGTGTTTTATTGTCTCGTTCCAAAAAAGTTTATTATCAAAATGAGCATCATCTGGATTTATACATATTGTTTTTATTCCAGTTTTATAAACATCTTCATCATTCTTCCCATTTCCAAAGAACAGCACTTGATTTGGATTTAATCTAAGGTTTTTCATAACTATATCCACATATTGGCTTTTATCTTCAATATGATGTTCAAGAACTGTTATATCAAATAATTTTCCATTTTCATCAAATAGCAACTCTTGTGCCTCTATTTTGTAGATATACTTTTTACATTCTCCCAAGACCTCATCTATTATATTTTTTATTCCACCAGACAAAATAATAATTTTTATATCATTTTCATATAAAAATCTAAATACTTCTTCTGCATTATCAAGAAGCGAAGTGTCTTTTGAAATTTCCTTTAAAAGATTTTTACTTACACCAGCATCTCGATAGACTTTAATTACTTCTTTAGCCCATTGATTATAATCAAATTCACCCTTACAATATTTTCCATATAAAATTTCATCGTCTTTTTCTCTTCCAATTTTATTCCATACTCGTGCCCAACTATTTGGAAGCTTGCTTGGTTTACTTAATGTTCCATCAAAATCAAATATAATAAGTTTAGTTTTCATTTAAACTCCAGTTATTTACAGTCATATAAACTTTCTCCAATACCCATCGACACTATAAGTGGAACTTGCAATTTAGCAACGTCTTCCATCTCATTTTTAAGTATTTCTTTAACTTTTTCTTCCTCGCCTGGATAAGTATCAACTATCAACTCATCGTGAATTTGAAGAATAAGTTGGCTTTTTAATTTTTCACTTTTCATTCTGTTAAAGACTTTTATCATTGCAAGTTTTATTATATCAGAAGCAGTGCCTTGAAGTGGCATATTCATTGCAACCCTTTCACCAAAAGCACGTGTATAATATTTTGAAGATTTAAGTTCTGGTATTTTTCTTATTCGCCCAAACTTAGTGATTGCATACCCGTGTTCTTTTGCAAAGTTGACATTATTGTCCATAAATTTTTTTACGTTAGGATACCTTGTAAAATAAGATTTAATATAATTTTTAGCTCTTTCCACAGAGGACTTTATATTTTGTGAAAGACCATAATCACTTATTCCATAAATAATACCAAAGTTAACCGCTTTTGCCTCCCTTCTTTGCTCGGCTGTTACATCTAGAGGAGAAACATTAAATATTTGAGATGCCGTTAAAGTATGTATATCCTTACCATTTTTATAAGAGTCAATAAGAGCTTGTTCGTTAGACATATCAGCAAGAAGCCTTAATTCAATTTGATTATAATCGGCAGAAATTATCTTGCCATTATCAAATTTTGATACAAAGATTTTTCTTAAATTTTTTCCAAGTGCATCTCTTGTTGGAATATTTTGCAAATTAGGTTCACTGCTTGACAATCTACCTGTGCTTGTTAATGTCTGGTTAAAGGTTGTATGAATAACATCGCCACGCTCTTTAATAAGCTTTTTATACACATCAATATATGTATTTTTTATTTTTGCAAACTTCCTATAAGTTAAAATATCATTAACTAGCGGAATATATTTAAGTTCTTCAAGCACTAATGCCTTAGTTGAATTACGTTTATTGTTATAGGCTTTAATACCCAGTTTTTCAAAGAGAATATATGCAACCTGCTTTGGCGAATTTATATTAAATTCTTCCCCTGCCTCTTGATAAATATTTTTAGTAAGGCTTGAAAGACTTTCACTAAACTCGTTGTCGAGTTCATCAAGCTTTTCTTCATTTATTCTAAAACCATTTTGTTCCATAAAAAAGAGTATTTCAATTAAAGGCTTTTCAATATCATTATAAATAAAATCAAGCTTTTGTTTCTTAAGTTGTTCAGTTAAATTCAAATAGCTATTATAAAAATTTTCGAGAGCTATCTCCTCACTTGCCTTTATACCTGCATTTATAATATATTCTGCAACTGACAAATCAAAATAATTATTAAGCTTTATATCATAACCTTCTAAAGCATGCATATCAGCTTTTGCAGAATAAGTTATTTTTAAAATTTTATTATTTTCAAAAATATTCTTTATTTGAGATGAAATATCATTAAAATTTACCGTATCAAACATACTTAAATTTTTTTCAAGATAATATATTTTACCATCTATCAAAAATTCCATTTTATGTAAATCATAAGGGAAAAATTTCCCTTTAAAGTTACTAAAAACTTCTATGTTATCACTATTTAAAGCCTGTCTTTCAAACTTTGTTGTCTCTAAATTTGTAATTTGAACATTACTAAAAAGCGACTGATTATTAGTAAGAGAACTAAAATCCATTTTTTTAAAAAATTCATAAACTGAATATGAAAAAGGAAATTTTAATACACAATCATCAAGATTAAAATTAAATTGACAATTTGTTCTTATGGTTGCAAGGTCTTTTGAAATATAAGCCATCTCTTTATCTAAAACAAGTTTTTCCTTAAGTTTTCCATTAATATTATCAATATTTTTATATACATTATCAAGATTCCCATACTCATCAATTAAAGCATGAGCAGTTTTTTCTCCAACACCTTTTACCCCAGGAATATTGTCAGATGTATCGCCCATTAAGGCTTTTAATTCTATAACTTGACTTGGTGATATATTATATAACTCTTTAAGCCTTTTTTCATCAACCTTTTCAACTTCACTTACACCCTTTTTTGTAAGCCACACAACAGTGTTATCATCAATAAGTTGCAATAAGTCTCTATCTCCAGAGAGAATAAATTTTTTACAGCTATTGTTTTTTGCTATAGTGCCTATAATATCGTCTGCCTCAATCCCAGAAATTTCCGCAGTTTTTATATCCATAGCATTTAGCATTTCCTTAATTAATGGAAATTGAGATATTAATTCTTCAGGAGTTGCCTTTCTTTGCATTTTATACTCTGAATAAATTTGATTTCGGAAAGTCTTTCGTGCATGGTCAAAAGCAATAACAATATGGCTTGGCTTTTCTTCATGAATAATCTTTATTAAAATGTTAGCAAACCCAAAAACTGCTCCTGAGGGCTGACCTTCTCTATTAGATAAAAAAGGAAGAGCATAAAATGCTCTATTTGCTATACTATTCCCATCAACAATTAACAACTTTTCCATAATTAACCTTTAAAAACCTCAAGTGTTTCACTTCCAAGAATACCAAATAAATTTCTAAATACATCTGGTATAGCAATAGTTAAAATAAGAACAACAACAGCTAGCACTAATAAAATAAAGAAAGCGATTTTTAAAGGGTTTCCAAAGAAGTTAATACCTGCATAAAGCAAGGCTATCACAAGTCCGCCATATACTGATATGTATTCTATAATAGCTCCAGCTGGTTGAGCTATATTTACATAACATAGAAAACCAATATAAACAATTGTTAAAACCGCTAAAATGAAATATATTATAGATTTCATAATCATCTCCTATAGTTTTTGTTATCGGAAACCGAACTTGCTTGCAAAAGTGAGGCTGATAGTAATTCAAACTGTGATAAGTGTGCATTAGCACACAAATTCGTAGGAATTTACTAAAATTTTATGTTAGTAAAATTTAGCATCACATAGTCTTTATTTTATATTAGCACATTGTTATAAGATATGCAAATATTTTAAATATTTTGTGAATTATTATTCTGGTTATCAGTATTTAAAGAAGTCTCTTCTTGGCTAGTTTCTCTTCTTAACCTTATTTTTCTCATTCTTGCATCATGTTTTTCTTTATTTTTTAGAGGTTTAATTTTTTTTGATTTCTTTTCAGCCTTCCTTGCCTTTCTTTTTAATTTTCTAGATTTTCTTACAAGTTTCTTTGGTATAGTTCCATCATCTGGCATACTTGTTAGAAGTATTTCAGGATTTGCTATTATATCATTACATAACTTTAAGCTTTTACCCATATAAAGACCATCTGCCACACGTTCATCAAGACTCATACCAAGATTCATAAATTTACCAATTTTAATTTCCTTATTATTTTCTATGTATGGCTCCATTCTCTCTTTACCCATAGAAACAAACATAGTTGTTGTTCCAAAATTATAAAGATGATGATAAATATGCCCAAGTTTTATTGATTTTAAATTAGTTAAAAAACAACTTGTATGAAATGGGCTTGCATCTACAAGTCCTTTAGTTAGCATACCATGCTTATCAAGCCATCTAAATATTGCCATTACCCATCTAAACATAAAGTCAGGGAATTTAACAAGTTTACCTGCAACTTTGGTTGTTTTGTGCACAGAATTTGTTTGAGTATTTTCAAAAATTTCCCTATCCACAATTTCTTTAACCTCTTGAATACTTTCACGTCCTGTGAATTTCATCTTTAAAGTTACACTTTCCCCTTCATCTTCAAGTTTTTTCTTTATATCCATTGATATACTTATGTAATTTCTTTGATAAATTGAGCCACGCATAATAAATCTATTTAGCTTTTTCCTTATATACAAAACACGAACAAGTGTTGCAATAACAATATGCATATAATTATAACTTGTTCCGTTACGTCTTTCACGTGCAATAAATTCATCAAGTTTTGCACAAGGCACTTTAACAGTTGTGTAATTAACCGCATCTATTCTTTGTGGCATAAAAAACGGTTCCGCTTTATCTATTATATTCAAACCTTTAACTTTCTTTCCATCACATCTATGACCAAACATGTTCTTATCTCCTTCCTTATTTCCCATCTGGAATATCTGTTCTAAATTTTTTTCTAATTAA
Source organism: uncultured Clostridia bacterium (assembly GCA_944351415.1). Lineage (GTDB taxonomy): Bacteria > Bacillota > Clostridia > Christensenellales > UBA1242 > Caccovivens. The sequence continues at coordinate 10,510 of CALVPQ010000006.1, forward strand.
ATTCTTTTCACGACCATTTTTGCCAGGTTTATAGTAAATTCTATCTTTTAGTGAATCTGGCATATATTGTTGTTTAACATAGCCTCCATAATCGTGAGGATATTTATATTTTCCATGCCCATCTTTATTTGTGCTTGGGTGGTTTTTTAAATGATTAGGAACCTTATTATCAGTAAAGTTAATAGCATCATCTTCCGCTTTGTGAAGTGCTATAACAACTGAATTAGATTTTTCAGCTTCACATACATAAATGATTGCGTGTGTAAGCGGAATAAGTCCTTCTGGAAGTCCCATTTTCTCCATAGCATACATGGCACTTGTTGCTAATAGTAAGGCATTAGAGTCAGCCATACCAACATCTTCGCTCGCATGAGCTACTAGTCGTCTTGCAATTATCATTGGGTCGCACCCTGCTTTTATAAGGCGCTGTGAATAATAAAGTGCCCCTTCAACATCACAGCCACGAAGACTTTTGCAAAAAGCCGACAAAAAGTCGTAATACATATTCTCGTCCATAGACAAAGCTTTTTTATCTATAGATTGTTCGGCGGTAAGTCTATCAATATGTATCTTTTTATCTTTTGCAATTGGTGATGTCATAACAGCAAGCTCTAGTGCATTTAAAGCTGAGCGCAAATCTCCGCCACAAGCAATTGAAAAATAATCAAGAGCTTCGTTATCATATTCAACAGGCAAATTACCTAGACCATTTTCTTTATCATTAATTGCTCTTATTAGAGCTTTTTTAATGTCTTTTGATGTGATAGGTTTAAATTCAAAAACTCTACATCTTGAAACAATAGCTCTCGTCATTGAAGTGTATGGATTTTCTGTTGTTGTTCCAATAAAAAAAATAGAACCATCTTCAATTGCTTCAAGCACACAATCTGATTGTGCCTTATTCCATCTATGACATTCATCTAGTATTAAAAATGTATCATTGCCAAACATGGCTTTATCCTGCCTGGCTCTTTCAATAATGGCTTTAGCATCGCTTACACCACTTGTAACGGCATTGATTTTAACGTAGTTTGCCTTAAGAGTATTAGCTATTATATTTGCAAGTGTAGTTTTCCCTGTGCCTGGTGGTCCATAAAAAATACAACTACCAAGTGTTCCATATTTGATAGCTCTATAAAGTAGACTATTTTTGCCAATTATATGTTCTTGTCCAACAAAGTCTTCAAAAGATTTTGGACGCATTTTTTCAGCAAGTGGTATTCTAGGGTTTTCCATTACGTTTTTATTTTACACTATGAATTACCAAAAGACAAGTAAATTTCATTATTTTTATTAAAAATTTCATCTGTTAATAAAGTGAAGTTAAAATACTTAATTTTGTCAGCAAATAAATAACGCGCATTATTATGCACTATAAAGACTCTCTTCCATGCTAAATTCCTATATATTTTAACCTCTTTAAGCCCCTTAAATTCTTCATTTATTTGCAATCCTTTTTTGTAATTTTTAATGATTTGACTCTTTATTTTTAGCCATTCATTTTCACTTTTTTCGTCAACACCATTTTTTTGCCATTTTTCCCATATTTTATAAGGCAAAGAGAAGTTAAAGGATTGGTCAAAAAGTTTATTGTGAGTGCTTATTTTTATATCAAAAATTTGATTTATTTTTTGCTGTGACAATTCAAAAAAATTTTGCATATCTGTTGGAGAATATATACAATATTTATTATCACCATAGTTGAAATAACATTTTTTTGCTTGCTTTGGTAAGAGTGTAAGTTCTCCAACTACATGAATGCATGCAAAAGTGCAACTTTCAAGTCCATTCATATTTGAAAAATAGAAACTGATATTCTTAAAATGAAAATTAAAATATGCTTTTTGTTTACTTGATAAGTTTTCAATTTCAATACAATCCATACCCTTCCTAAAAAAATAGTATCCTCTTGGAAGTGGTAAATTTATCTCAAAATTTATCTTCTTTGTGGTGTTCTGAGTGTTTATAAAATTTAAAATATAATTCTTTCCATTTAAAAGAAAATTTGTCCCTTGAAATATCACTCCATCTTGCATTATTTTCTTTGTGTAATAAAATGGAATAAACTCAAATTCTACTTTTTTGCCATTAAAAGAAATATATTCTCCTTCTAAATTATTTATAAAATCACTATGAGATAAATAGTTTATATTAAGCGCTTCAAGTGTATTACTTAATAAAGAACCTTGCTCGCTTTCCAAAATAATATAGGTATCTTTTAATAACTTTATCTTTTTATCTATTACAAGTGGAGTTGTTGTTAAAATCAGGTTAAAATCAACCTTTTTTTTAACATTTAAAAAAGCTTGATAAAATAATTTATCAAGAGGTTTTTTATATAAAAATATAGGCAATTTTGTGTCTATTCCTATTGCATCTAAAAGTGCATAATCAATATTATTATTCGCCAAATTTGGTGCATGATATTTAATCTTATTTATTATTAAACCTTCAATTTTTTCTAAATACTCTTTTTTATTCATACACCAATTATTAACATCTTTTTTTATTTTTAATCCTAAATTTATAGAAGAATTATAATTATTTTTTATCATTTTTAGTTAAATAAAAAAACCAGCTCTTAAAATAGCTGGCAAGTTATGCTGTAAGCCGAGTTCTGTATTAGACAATCATCTATCTAGCCTTATTGTTGCCAATAAGTTCAAGCGGTTCATTCAGGACGTGAGAGAACAAGCACTTTATGCCCCTTTGACCTTGCATCAGGTGGAGTTCACAGAGCCTTAATTATCTCTAATTAAGCGGTGGTCTCTTACACCACCTTTCCAGCCTTACCTATAAAAATTATAGGCGGTTTATTTCTGTTGCACTATTCCTAGAGTCGCCTCCGCTGGCCGTTAGCCAGCACCCAGTTCTCTTGATGCTCGGACTTTCCTCATCAAAAATTGACGCGATTGTCTGCATAACTATGATGTAATTATACCAAATTCAATACATTTTGTCAAGTATGAATAGTTTGTTTGTTATTATACTTTTCATTAAAAATCAGCATAAAATAAATTTTTATTTTTAAATACTAACCAACAGTAAACAAAACTTTAACTTTCCCATTTTTTCTGTCAGGATAAAATGCCTTTAAAATTCCATCTTGTGATATTTTTATTGCTATACCATATCTAGATAAAGTCGTTGCAGCTGCAAGTCTTCCACCACCATCACTGCCAGCTTCTATTTTTAAAATGGCACCAACTGCAATAATTGTTCCATCACTATCTATAACTGTTGCACCGTCCATACCAACAAGCTCTTGACGAAGTTTACGACTTAACTCATGAAATGGTTTCCCAGATATTATTTTTCTTAAACATTCAGCTTTAACACAATGTTGCTGTTCTAGGAATGTTTGATATGAAACATTATAAATAGCCTCCACATAAGATAATGTTTGAAGATTATAAAGTTTACCTGCATTTTCGAGTTCTTGCCTTTTCTTTATTTCAAAATAACGTTCATCAAGAATATCATGTGCATTTATATGGGCTAATGCGCCTTCTACTGTATCTTTATTTAAGTAAATAATGCACCCACCACTATAAGCAAAAGATGTGTCTAGGGCTGTATAATAAACAGAACGTCTTATATCTTTCAAAGAATAATTCCCTCGATATGAAAGAAGCTGAATAACCTCCTCGTGTGAATAAACATTCCACCCACCAGACCTTTTTGAGAAAAGAAGTTCTCTATTTTTAAACAAAAGAAAATCTCCATTTTTTGTTAACACAATACCAATTCTTTTTTCATTACAAAACCTTGCAACCATCTCAAATTCATAAGGTGCAATGGCATTAACCTTTTTTACCTTATTAAGCTGAAGATAACCAATTAAATTCCCTTTCTTGTCAAATTCAACATAAGAATCAATACCATCAGAAAGAAGGGCAAAAAAATCCTTGTCCATCATATCTGAAAACGATATTGTTTCTGGTTGTTCTGAATTGTCAACACTTGTGTTTAGAATAATACCTATTGCAATTTTTTTACCTTCATAAGTTCTTGCAGCCCATTTTTCAAGCTCGGTTAAAATTCCAAATAAAACATTTGTTGTTTCATTTTCACATAAACTTGCGCAGATTGACTTTTCAATTGCATTATTTTGAAGCACTGTTATATAACTTTCGTCATCTAGATTAAGCGAGGAAATTCTTTCAATTTCATTTAAAACATTTCTAAGAAGGCTTACTTCAAAAGCTTGAAATGGTTGTCCTCGTCTTAAAATAAGCCTGTATTCATCTGACTTTGATGGCTTAATCAACAAAGAATTACGTTTTCCAAAAGCAACTTCACTATCTCTTGAAGAAGACTCTTCTTCCCCTTCTATATAAGAGCCTATAAATAGTGGCAAAATAAGTTTGTTTACTACCTTATAAAATTCTGACTTTTCCATATATTCACCCCAATTAAATGAGAAAAATTAAAAAATAATTTCATTTTTATTAGTATATAATTATTTTTTTTAAGTATCAAGACTTTTTAAATATTTTTTTTAAAATTTTCTTCATTTTTTTGATTTTTTCCATCTTCTTTTATTAAATTTTTCTGAAGAATTTTAATTACCTTAGATTCAATACGTGAAATATATGAACGCGAAATGTTAAATATTTCAGCTACTTCTTTTTGTGTTTTGATTTCATAACCACAAATTCCATAACGATATTTTATAATTTCTTGCTCCATCTTTGATAGATGCTTTTTCATGGCATCTTCTACGTCCTGCATAAGACACCCAACTTCAACTTGATGAAAAACATCTTCTTCAGTCTCCGCAGGAATAAGATTTGCAAGTTCCATTTCGTCGCTATCAGCTTTTGGTGAAAGCATGGAATTTAGAGAAACTATATCTTTATGCTTTTTGTTTGCTCTAATAAGCATTAATATTTCATTTTCTATACATCTAGAAGCATAAGTGGATAAAAGCACCCCCTTTGAATCATCAAAACTATCTACTGCCTTTATAAGTCCAATTGTTCCAACTGATATAAGGTCATCAGCTTCCAGTGAATTATTATATTTTTTTACTATATGTGCCACAAGGCGTAAGTTATGATTTATTAAAATCTCCCTAGCTTTTGGGTCGCCCTCCTGTAATCTTTGAACTATTTCAATTTCTTCTTCTTTTGATAGTGGTTTGGGAAAACCTTGAATGCTACTTACAAATGATGTAAAACAACAAATTTTGCTGATAAACTTTGCAAAACTTTCATAAATCATATACACCACCCCTTAAGTGAAGATAATCACAATAATATTTGTATATGTTGAAAGTTGTCGAATTTTGCTTGTCTAATAAAAAAAATAGCCATTAAAACATGACCATTTTTTAATAAAATTATAAACTTTTATTATGAAGTTATTTTATAAAACCACTATAACTATACTTTTTCAATTTCTTCAACATGGTTATCATTTATAAGTTCAATATCTACTTTTTGTTTTGATAAGGTGTTTTTAGATACATATATGTCATAATATTCCCTATCAATTGAGTAACCATTATCCTGATAGAACTTCCTGACAATTTCATCTTTTTCCTCTGGATAATATTTCCCCTCAATATCTTTAACTAAATGTTCAACACAATAGTTTTCAAATAGTTTTATTAAATTTGTGCCTATTTTTAAATGTCTGAAAACTTCATTGACAAACACCTTATAAAGCCATGCCTTGCCTCTTTTTACAACAAAAGACACATAACCTATATTTTTATTGTTGTAAACAGCATTTATAATAGTTGAACCATCATATTTTTCCTTTAAAATATAACTAATATCTTTAGCTTTAAATGATTTTGTTTCCATATAACTATAATAACACAAATTACTTAAAAGTCAATATGTTAAAATTAGTATTGTCATTTCCATTAACTTTCACGAAAAAAGATGTAATTAAAAATTTAATCACATAAACCATACAGTAAAAATAGAAACAAGATTTATTTCTATCCTTTAAGTCCCTGCGCTTGTCGTGGCATATTTTCAATAACTACATCGTAAATTTCGCCAAGGCTAGCACAATATTCAAGAACTTTCCAAGGTGTATTTGTATGAAAATGAAGTTTTAAAAGTTCTTCATCGCCTACAACTAAAAGACAATCACCTTCGATATTTTCTGTGATATAATCTCTCACTTTATCATCAGATAAATCTTTTCCTTCAAGCAAAAGTTGTGTGTCAAACTTGTAATTAATTTCTTCAAATTCTTCTTCGTCCATAATATTCTCCTTTTAACCTTTTTGGATTTAGAATAAGTTTTCTATAAATTCATTATAATCGAATAGTTCAAGGTCATCAGCACCTTCGCCAACACCTATAAACACCACAGGAAGATGGTATTCTTTTTCAATTGCAACCACAACACCGCCTTTTGCGGTTCCATCTAGTTTTGTTAAGATAATACCATCAATATGAACAAATTCATTAAAAGCATTTATTTGATTTAAAGCATTTTGTCCTGTGGTTGCATCAAGCACTATAAAATTATATTTATGAGCTTCTGGATACTCTCTATTAATAACTTTATCAATTTTTTTGAGTTCTTCCATTAAATTGGTCTTTGTATGAAGTCTTCCAGCGGTATCAACAAGCAAAACATCTGTTCCTTTTGCTTTTGCACTGGATATACCATCAAAAACAACCGCCGCAGCATCAGCACCTTCAGCATGTTTTATAATACGTGTTTTTGTTCGTTCTGCCCATTCATTTAGTTGGCTTGAGGCAGCCGCTCTAAAGGTGTCACCTGCAACAAGTGTGACTTCCTTTCTTTGATTTTTGAAATATCTTGCCATCTTCCCAATAGTTGTTGTTTTTCCAACACCATTAACCCCTATTATAGTGATAATAGCTGGATATTGAAGTTCAATTTGTGTAAGTGATGCAAATTCTTCCTTTAATATTTCTTTTAATTCTTTTTTTACATCTTCTGCATTTCTTATTTTATTTTTTCTAGCCCTAAGTCTTAACTCATCAACTATATCCATGCTTGTTCGAACACCTATATCACAAGATACAAGTATATCAGTAAGCTCATCATAGAAATCATTATCTAATTCGCCATGACTTAATAGTGAATCAATACGCCTTGCAATAGCTTCTCTAGTTTTTCTTAAAGCATTACCAATTTTCTTAAATAATCCCATCTATTAATCCTCCTGAGCATGCTTAATAGCATCTGAAAGAAGCACTGAAACAATCTTTGATACCCCTTTTTCTTCCATTGTAACCCCATAAAGTGCATCAGCATATTCCATTGTTGGTTTCTTGTGTGTAATCAGAATAAACTGTGTGTCAGTTGAAAGTTTTTTGAGATACTTATCAACGATTTCAACATTTGTATCGTCAAGAGCCGCCTCAACTTCGTCAAACAAGCAGAATGGAAGTGGTTTAATACGAAGAATGGCAAAAATAACTGCCATTGCTGTTAAAGATTTTTCCCCACCTGATAATAGCGTCATGTTTTGGATTTTCTTTCCTGGTGGTTGTGCAAATATTTCAACACCTGAATCAAGCGGTTCATTTTCATCAGAAAGTGCAAGTTTTGCTGTTCCGCCACCAAAGAGTTCTCTGAATGTGAGTTTAAAGCTTTCGTTTATTCTACTTAGTTCGTTATTAAATTTTTCAATCATAATACCAGAAAGGTCTTTGATTATCTTATTTAAGTCGTCTTGTGCTTTTTCAAGGTCTTGTGCTTGTCCATTTAAATCATCGTATCTATCAAGAAGAGCTTTGCAATCTTCAATAGCATTAACATTAACATAGCCAAGAGCATTTATATCTTTTTTAAGCTTGCTTATTTCTGGCATAGCAACTTCTATATCAAAATCAGCCCTTCTTAAATCTAGACAAGTTGTATATGAAAGTGAATATTCTTCGTATATACGTTCTTGCATTTGTTCAAGTTCGGTATCTACTTTTGATAGATTCATCTCTTCTCTAAACTTTTTATCACGCAGTGAGGAAAGTTCGTCCATAAGCGAAGATTTACTATTATCAAGTTGTTTGATTTTATCCTGCAATTTTGCCTTGTCGCTTTCTATATTAACTCTACGATTTATATGCTCCTCAAGTTCAATCTTTTTAGCCGAAGATGGAGCTGATGCAAGTTTTTCTTTTATCATAATTTCGCATGATTCAATAAATTCATTATTCTTCTTTATCTGCTCATCAAGATTTATAATATTAAGATTATAACGTCCTAAGTCATTTTCAATACGTTCAAGGTCACCCTTGACCGAATCAATTTTTGTTCTTATCTCGGCAATTTCAACTTTAACTGTTAAAATGTTATTATTTATATCGTCTCTTTCAGCTCTAAGTTTTTCATATTTTTCTTTTTTCTCTTTAATAAGTTCATCAGCATCGACTTTATTGCCGGATAATGCACTTTCTATCTTTTCAGAACGAGAAAGTTCTTCTAAAATAAGTTTGATTTTATTTTCAACCGTTTCAGATTCCATCTCGGCAACTTTTATGTTATCCTCCGTCTCTTCAACGATAGTTCTAAATTTATTATACTTTTCTCTTTCCGAAGCTATTTCAATTTCTAAATTACTTTTTTGCGAATTTAAACTATCCAGAGCTTTCTTTTGAACTATGAAGTTTTGATTATTTTCCAAAAGCTCTTTCCCTATTTCTTCAATGCGTTTTTCAAGTTTTAAAATATCTATACCAAGGGTTTCAATTTCGCGTTCACGTCCTATAAGATTCGAAGATTCCGCTTTTTTACTTCCACCTGTTAAAGAACCTTGAGGTGCTATAATTTCACCATCAAGAGTAACAATTCTAAATGCATATTTTGTTTCCCTTGCAAGGCTTATTGCAGTTGTCAGATTATCAACAATTGCAGTTGCACCCAAAAGATTACTAACAACATTATCTATTTTTTTATCATAATCAACAAGTGAACTTGCAATACCATAGCAACCAGTTTTTCCTGCTATAAGTCTTTCATCAAAAGTTCTTCGTTTCATAGAAGATATAGGAAGAAATGTTGCTCGTCCAAAAGAATTTTCTTTTAAAAATCTTATAAGTTCTTTTGCACCATCTTCATCATAAGTTACTATGTTTTGAACGGCTCCACCAAGAGCAACTTCAATAGCAGTTTCAAACTTTTCTGGCACTTTGATAAGCGAAGCAACAACACCGACTATACACTTTTTTAAAGTTGCATTTTTCTCGCTTTCACGAAGAAGTTTTTTTACTGCAAATGTATAGCCTTCATATTCGTTTTGCAAGTCAGTTAAAAGTTTCTTTCTATTTTCAAAAACTTTAATTTGAGTATTTATATTTGCTTTTTCATTATCAAGTTCTCTTAGCTTTTGTTCTGCTATATAGTTTTTACTTGCAAGAGATTCTTGCTTCTCTTTTATATCTTCAAGTGCTTTTTCTTTGTCACCGAGCAAGGTTTTACTCTCATTTAAAAGATTAACATTCTCTTCTTTTTTCTTAGATAAAGAGTTAATATCTTCTTTTAAATTTGTAAGATTGGTTGAAAGAAGTTCTTTCTCTGCCATAAGACGAGATACCGAACTTTTAATATCACTTAGAGAACCAAGAGTTTCAATAATCTTCTGTTGCCCTTGTCCTGCCTCGTCTTCGCTTAATGTTAACTCATTTGCTATTTTTGAGTATTTTTCAGAAAGCTCGTCAAAAGATTTTTCAAGGGCTTCAAGGTCTGAATTTAACTCTTCTAATATTTTTTCTTTTGATGTTTTTTCCTCTTTGCATACTTCAATTGCTGTTTGATTATTTGTGCGGTCAAGATGCAATCTGTCATTTTCTTTATATGTATAATTTATACGCTCTCTAGCAATTTTTGTTTCACTTTCTTGCTTCTCTAAATTCACAGTAAGTTCCAATATTTCATCATTTAGTTTAGCAAGCATTTTGTCAAAATTTGTTAAGTCAAACATAGCCTGGTCATATTCGGACGAAGTTTTATCAAGGTCTTGTTGACGCATATCTATTTGTTTATTTAAAGCATCAAGTTTTATATTGATTTTTTCTTTGACGTCATTTGCATTTTCATATTGATATATATAAGCATTTACTTCTAAATCCTTAAGTTTACCTTTATATTCAAGATATTTTTTTGCATTTTCAGCTTGCTTTTTTAATGGCCCCATCTGACGCTCTATCTCAGACAAAATATCCTTTACACGTGTTAGATTGTCAGTGGTTCGTTCAAGTTTTCTTTCAGCCTCTTTTTTATCATTTTTGTATTTAGAAATACCGGCGGCATCTTCAAACATTGCTCGTCTATTTTCAGGTTTTGCATCTACAAGTTCGGTTACTTTGCCCTGACTTACTACTGAATAACCATTTTTTCCAAGTCCACTATTATATAAAAGATTTGTAATATCACGTAAGTGACAGGTATTACGATTTATAAGATATTCGCTTTCACCAGAGCGATATAATTTTCTTGTGATTGCAAGCTCATCATAATCAAAATTAAAAAAACGTGTTGTGTTATCAAAAGTTAAAGTTACTTCACAGTAAGATAAACTTTTTCTTTTTTCTGTTCCATTAAATATAACATCTTGCATACTGTCGCCACGTAAAGTCTTTGGGCTTTGTTCACCTAAAACCCAACGTATAGCATCTGAAACGTTACTTTTACCACAGCCATTTGGACCAACTATTGCTGTGAAATTATCATTAAATTCTATTACAGTTCTATCTGCGAAGGACTTAAAGCCCACCATTTCTATCTTCTTAAAAATCATAAAAACCTCAATATATAAATAATGTTAAAAGGTTAACTCTTGACTTATAATTTATAAATAAAATTGTCAAAAGAAAAATATACTCTTAAAGAGTATAACAAATTTTTCTTATTTTTCAAAGGGTTTTTTATAAAAATCTTCTAGCTTATTAAAAACAACCTGTCTATAGCCTTCTTTGCCGCCTGTTGCTCGGCTTCAATTTTACTCTTCCCTTTACCTGTTGAAATCTTATCTTCGTCCATATAAAAACTAGAAATAAATCCATCGTCAGATGCAATAGTCACGTATTGAATTTTGCATTTAAAATTTCCTTGCACAAGTTCTTGAAGCCTAGATTTGTAATTATCATCAACTATAGATTTATAATTTTGAAGGTCAAAGTTTTCAAGCACAAATTTTCTAGCTTCTTTTATTCCATTTTCTCCAGCATCAAGATAAATCGCTGCAAGGATTGCCTCAACAACATCATCTTTAATTGCTTTAGAAATTTCACCCTGCCAGCTTTTCCCAAGCTTTACATCATTTTTTAAATCTAGCTTATCAAACACACTTGACATATAGTTTTCAGAAACATAATGACTTCTAAGCACTGTAAGCCTTCCTTCATCTTCACCGCAATGTTCAAAGAAATATTCACCCACTAAAAAATCTAAAATGCTATCTCCTAAAAATTCTAATCTCTCATAGTTGTTAGTAGATTTAGAAGAGTGAGTTAATGCTCTTTCTAATAATTCTTTATTTTTAAATTTATAATTAATCTTCATTTTAATCCTTTTTTATAGTGAACAAATCGTATAAATAAATTGCAAAGGAATAACTTTATCAGTTTTTTATTTATAAAAAAGAAAATCAATAGGCAAACTAGTTATATTAAAACTCGTATAAACTATAAAATTACCCTTTGTTATTTACTATTAAAAATATCTAATTATAAACTACTTTTCACTTAAATTTAGATTTGCAATAGCATCTTCAATCTTCTTATTAAGATTATTTTCGTGAAGTTTTATAGTCTGTTCAATTGATGCACAAATATTAACACGGTTGCACCCACCATGATTTTTAACAACAAGTTTTTTACACCCAAGAAGTGGTGAACCGGCATGTTTTTTTTGAACATCAACCCTTGCTTTAATTTCTTTAAATGTTTTTCCCATAAAAAGATAGCCAATCTTACTCCAGAAATGAGATTTTATGCTCTTTTTAAGTATAGAAATAACCGCAGTTACCGCTCCTTCAGTTCCTTTAAGCAAGGCATTTCCAGCAAAACCATCAGCAACCATAACATCAACATCACCACTCATAAAATCAAACCCCTCTCTATTACCTATAAAGTTTATAGGTGCATTTTTCAAAAGAGGAAAGGTTTCCTTTGCAAGTTCATTTCCCTTTTCATCTTCAACACCATTATTTAAAAGTGCCACTCTCGGAGCTTCTTTATTATAAATGATTGAATAATATGCAGAACCCATTAATGCAAAGTGCAAAAGATTAACAGGTTTACAGTCTATATTTGCCCCACTGTCTATAATAATAACATCAGTATCCTTTTTAGTTGGAAGTATAGGAGCAAGAGCTGGTCTTGAAATTCCCTTAATTCTTCCAATTTTCATTATAGCACCGGCAAGAACAGCACCTGTGCTTCCAGCAGTTACTAGACCAACAACATCTTCCCTGTTTTTTAATACATCATAAGCAACAACAAGCGATGAGTCGCTTTTATGTCTAATTGCCTCTGTTGGAGCATCTTCATTTGTGATAACTTCGCTTGCATTTACAATTTCAACTCTTTCATTACGACCATTTAGAATTTCTTTTATTTTGTCTTCTTTCCCACATAAAATAACTTCAAGTTCTTTGTGTTTTTGTAGTGCCAATAATGCACCTTCAATAACTTCAAGTGGAGCATTATCTCCGCCAAAAGCATCAACTACTACTTTCATAATCTAGTCTCCTTTATTCAATATAACCTTCAAAGTATAAATTATAATAACAAAAATCAATAAATTATGCAACTATTTATTTTACCTTTTTAAAAACAGTGCAACTACATTTCATTACTATAGGATAAATACTCAATTAATTTAAGATGCAAAAGTTACCATATATACTATTATGTCTTGCATATATAATACTATATATTGTATTGCATCTTCTTTTTGTTAATAAAAAGAAAAAGCTCTCCATATTCCATGAGAGCCTTTAAAATGTTATTTCTTTTCTTCTTTCTTTTCAATTATGGTTTCACCCTTATAAGTTCCACATTTTTTACATACTGTGTGTGGCTTTTTCATTTCGTGACATTGTGGGCATTCAACAAGTGTAGGCATAACTGCTTTTGAGTTTGCAGAGTGTCTTGAATTTCGTCTTGCTTTAGAAACCTTATGCTTTGGAACTGCCATTTTATCCTCCTTAAATTATATCCTTAAATACATTATGCTTTTTAATTATAATTATTTTCTTTTCCTTTGTCAAGCATTTTTATAAAATATTACAAAGTTCACCTGTGTTTATCAGTTTAAAATAATGAATCCATCTAGTGTAGATTAATAATTTTTTGCTAACTTTATAATATTATTTTACTTTAAATTAAATTTTTATTTAACATAAATTAAGTCTGCAGAAATTTATTTGCTAATTAAAGCCTTTGTGTCTCTTGCAATTAAAAGTTCTTCATCTGTTGGTATCCTAAACACCCTAACTTTAGAATCACTTGTGCTAATTTCTTCTACAGTGCCACGTGGAAGATGATTATTTTTTTCAACATCAATTTTAATGCCAAAATTTTCCATATCTTCAAGAGCACCTTCTCTTAAATCCTCTTGATTTTCTCCTATTCCACCAGTGAATACTATTGCATCAACTCTTCCAAGCACAGCCATATAAGAGCCTATAAATTTCTTTACTCTATATATAAGCATATCAAGTGCGAGTCTTGCCCTTTTGTTTCCTTGTTCAATAGCTGTATTTAGCTCTCTCATATCACTTGAAACACCACTAACGCCTAAGATGCCACATTGCTTATTAAGATAATTTACAACTTCACTTGCACTCATGCCTTTCTTTTCTCCAAGATAACTTACAACTGTTGGGTCAAGGTCTCCTGACCTAGTTCCCATGATAAGTCCTTCAAGTGGTGTAAGTCCCATTGTTGTATCAACACTTTGTCCATTCTTAATTGCAGTTATCGATGAGCCATTTCCAAGATGCACTGTGATAATGTTAATGTCTTTAGGCTCTTTTCCTAAAAGTTTTGCAGTTTCTCCTAAAACATACCTATGACTTGTTCCATGAAACCCATATTTTCTTACATGGTATTTTTCATAATCTTCATATTTAATACCATACATATAAGCTTTGGCTGGCATAGTAGCATGGAATGTTGTATCGAAGATAACTGCTTGTGGTGTGTTTGGCATAAGTTCATGACAACCCAAATATCCAGCCATATTTGCGTGTGCATGAACTGGAGAGAGGTCTGTAAGCTGATTTAATTTTTCAACAACACTATCATCAATAAGCACGCTCTTATCAAACAACCAACCACCTTGAACAAATCTATGTCCAACCGCATCAATTTCAGAAAGGTCTTTAATTACCCCTTCTTCCTTATCCGTTAAAATATCAAAAACAGCTTTTACTGCAACTTTATGGTCAGGTATTTTTATAACCTTTTCTTTCTTCTCTCCAGTTGTTTTATAACCTACAAAAGAGCCTTCTAGCCCAATTTTTTCGCAGTTTCCTTTTGCTATAACTTTCTCATTTTCCATATCAAAAAGTTGAAATTTTAATGATGAACTACCTGCATTGATTACTAAAATTTTCATTTATTTATCCTCCTTTATTGTTTGCAGAACAGTTACTGCTGTTACAGTTACTATATCTTCCGGGCTACAGCCACGAGATAAGTCGTTCACAGGCTTATTAAGACCTTGCAAAATAGGTCCAATTGCATTTAACCCGCCAATATATTGCATTGTTTTATAACATATATTTCCACTATTCAAATCTGGGAATATAAGTATATTTGCATCTCCTTTTATGGCACTCTCAGGTGCTTTATGTGCAGCAACTGACTCAACCATCGCGGCATCAAATTGAAGTTCTCCATCGCATGGAATTCCTGTCTTCTTAAATTTTTCATAAGCCTGTTTTACAATTTCTACACTTTCATCTTTTGCTGAACCTTTGCTTGAAAAAGATAAAAATGCAACTTTTGGGTCTTTAAGCCCAAGACTTTTATATGTTTCAACACTTTGACAGGCTATTTGATAAAGTTCATCTGCTTTTGGGTGCATAATAACACCGCAGTCCGCTATAATTAAAGTTTTATCCTTCAAAAATTTATTTTTGCCATACATTAAAAAGCATGATGAAACAACTCCGCCCTTCTTCTTTGCTTTAATAACTTGAAGAGCTGGTCGAACAGTGTTTGCAGTTGAAGCTTCAGCACCAGCAACCATACCATCAGCAAACCCAGCATCTACAAGTAATGTTGAAAAATAGTAAGGGTCCTCAGTAAGTTTTTGAGCCTCTTCATAAGTCATACCCTTATCCTTACGTTTTTCATACAATCTCTTTGCCAAATCATCTTTATTTTGAAAGGTCTTTGGGTTAATAATTTGAAATTCTAGAAGAGATTTGTCTCTTAAAACAAGAGCACTTTCATCTCCAATAAGAATTGGGTGAGCAATTTTCTTTTTTTGAATATATTTAACAGCTTCTATTGTTCTATCACTAAAACCAGCTTCTGGAAAAACTATAGTTTTTTTAAGCTCTTCCGCCTTTCTATATAAATCTTTAATTTTCATATTTGTCCCCTTCTAAACATGCTGTAATTTGAATAAATTATTAATAAATAAAAAAATAGTCCAAGCCTTCATTTTATCAACTAGGTTTTTAACTATAGGTTTTTATTTATATAAAAATCCATAATTCTCTTACACTAATTTAATTATATTATTTTGGTATTATCTTGTCAAATCTTTGGAGCAATTAATGAAAAAATATAGTTTTATTTTATCACTTTTTGTTTTATATGTAATTGTAAATATGGTTCTTTCTCCAGAACTTTATATAAAACAAACTCTTAACGGCATCACTGCTTGGGCTTTTAATGTACTTCCAAGTGTTCTCCCTTTTATGCTTTTAACAAAAATCCTTTCTTCACTTGGGGAAATTGAAAAATTTTCAAAAATATTTAGTAAACCAAGCAGTAAATTATTTAAAACCCCAGCCATATCATCTTATGTTTTCTTTATAAGCATATTGTCAGGCTACCCTGTTGGAGCCAAAATGACCGCAGACCTTTATGAAACAGGAAAAATCAGTAAAAGTGACGCATTTAAAATGACTAGCTTTTGTTCTACATCTGGACCTATGTTTATAATTGGTGCAGTGGGAATTGGAATGCTTAAAAATGTTACTTATGGCTATATAATCATGATTGCACATATTGTTGGAGCACTTCTTAATGGACTTTTATATCGCTCAATAAAAATTAAAAGCAATACACCTGCATTAAAAAATAAAGAAAGTAAAAATAATATTGACCTTTCTGGTATAGTTTTAGACTCTGCCTTAAGTATTATTTCCGTTGGCACAATAATTGCAATATTTTTTGTAATTATAACATCTCTTTCCCCTATTTTTAGTCTTTTCCCTTCACATATTACTGGTATTTTAGAAGGTATTATAGAAATAACAAAGGGTTGTTATGATATTTCATCATCATTAAATGGAATATGGGCTGTTGTTGCATGCACTTTTGTTATAAGTTTTGGCGGAATTTCAACCATCTTACAATCAATCACTATGCTCAATAAACTTGATATGCCAATCAAACTTTTTGTATTGCAAAAGTTCACTCATGCTGTTTTTGCAACCATTATAAGCATAATTTTATTATTCATATTTTTTTAACAATTAAAAAACAGCAGTAACATAATCAAACTGCTGTTATTGACTAAAAAATAAATATTTAAAAAACAAACTATATTTATTACCTACTGCTTTTATCTTAAATAAAAATTATACAAACTTAGATATTTAGAATATCCAATATTTCCTTTACTAAAAACTTTGCTTGTTTTGCTTTACAAGCTTTAAGAGCAAGCCCTAGAGAATATGTAACCTCGCTATCTCGTAGTTCTGTTGTCTTAACAAGAGCTTTGCATACTGTTACTGCATTAACATTATTTTGTGAATTATTATAATATTGCAGTTCACTTATAATTTGCACTGCAATTTTTTGAATGCGTAAGAAATCATCGCCATAATCATCACCTTCATTTTCATTATCAAGATTATTTTCTTCAGGCTCTTCTTCTGCTTCTTCAGATTCTTCTTTTACTTCTTGTTTTTGCACTTCAAGCTTAGGATAGCCAAAAACTTCAGCAAGTAAATTTCTAAATGGGATAACCATGCTATCCATAAAAGCCTTGAAAGGATTTTCTTCTCTGCCGTAGAATCTTTTTATAAAATCAACTAAGTCCACTTTTTTATTATCCATATCCACAAGCATACAAAAAACAAAAGCTATCACCTTATATTCTTCTGTTGGCATAAGACAAATGTATTCACCATGCCCATCTTGTATGAAAGCCTTAGAAAACTCTCTATCTCTATTAAATTGTTCTAAACATTCTCCTACAAGTGAACAAAGTTCCTCGTTTTGAGCTAGCAGTTGAAGCATACGTTGAAGTTTATATTCAGCAACCAAAAACTTGCAGTTTATAAAGTCATCACAAGCATCAAAGAACTCTTTTAATTTATTCTGTTCCATATTAACCTCTTGTTTGTATTTTACCATACATTAATAAAAAATCAAACAAATTAAAGATAGTTATTTAAAAAAATTTGATTTCTAAAAAAAACATGGTATAATATTTAAATGGATAAGATACTTACAGATAAAGAACAAATTGTTTTAGACAAACTTATCATGCTTTTTGTTATTGACAAGATGGAAATACCTTTAACAGAAGATTCTATTCTTGACGTTTGTAGTGTCAAAAATACTTGGATAAAAAATTACATGGATTGCAAAGCAATCATACATGATTTAGTTGATACAAACCTTTTATATATAATTGGCGATGCAAGTGACGATAAAGAACTCTTCGCTCTCACTTATGAAGGAAGAGAATGTCTATCCCATCTTTATAGACGTATTCCGCTTGCTATTCGAGAAGAAATATCTGCCTACTTACAAGCAAATAGACTTAATGTTAAATCTTCACAAGAGTATAGTGCAACCTATTCTAAGAATGAAGATGGTTCATATAATGTTGAGTTAAAAATATATGAACCACTTATAACTCAACCTATGTTTATTTTGAATATAAAAGCACCCTCTCGTCAAGCCGCAAACGAGGCTATCCACAAGTGGAAGATAAATGCCCCTATCATATATGAAACGATATATGAAAAGTTAATAAATACTGATTAGATTCGGTTGCGAAAATTAGTTATTAAAAAATAATCAATATATATTAAATACACATCATAAAAGACCATGTAGTTATGGTCTTTTTATAAAATTTAAAACAATTAAATCAATTTTCATCTTTAATTTTTATTATTTCTCCCCTAGCCAAGGCATCACAACGATTATTAAACTCATTATCAGCATGCCCTTTAACTTTATGCCAACTCACATTATGTAAATTTATAAGTTCTAATAGTTTTTGCCATAAATCAATGTTTAAAACCATTCCTTTAGATGTTCTCCACCCATTATTTTGCCAATTTTCTATCCAATTTTGTAAAAAAGCATTCACAACATAAGCTGAATCGCTATATATATCAACCTGACAAGGTTCTTTTAAAGCTTCAAGCCCTTTAATAACTGCAGTTAACTCCATACGATTATTGGTTGTTTGCGCCTCGCCGCCGGACAATTCTTTTTTTATTTCATTATAGATAAGTATAGCACCCCAACCACCCTTTCCAGGATTTCCAGAACATGCGCCATCAGTATACAATATAATGTGTTTCATTTATTTCACCTTAAATTCTTCGCAAAGTTCTTCAAGTGTTTTTGCATTCTTTTCAAGTGTTGGAAAAACGTGCATATTGTCATTTCTCTTTCTAGGCAAAATATGAAAGTGAAGATGAAAAACACTTTGCTCTGCACTCTCTCCGCTAGCATTCAAAATGTTTATGCCTTCAAATCCACAATTGTTTATAAGATGATTGCCTAGCATTTTAACGGTTTTCATTATATGAGCTAAGGTTTCTTCATCACAATCAAGCACATTTTTGCAATGTTTTTTAGGAACAACGAGAATATGCCCATTTCCATCATTACTTATATCTAAAAAAGCATAAGTAAACTTATCCTCATAAAGTTTATAAGAAGGCATCTCGCCTTTTATTATTTTACAAAATAAACAATTATCCATAAATTCTCCTTTCTTAAACTTATTATTTTTCTTCTAGTAAATACAAAATTCCAAGAGTATTTTCCCCACAATGGCAAGAGATTGTTGAGCCAGCTACAGATGATACAACCTTATCAAATATGTTTTTATTCTTCACATACTCTACAATTTCTTCAACAAATGCCAAGTCTTTACAAGTATGGGTAATAAAACATAAATCCTTTTTTATATTGCTATGAATTGAAAGCATATCATCAATATATTTGCATATAACACTATTGAATTTTCCCATGTATTTACCTGTGTTTTCAATTTTTCCGTCAATAAGTTCAAGTCTTGGCTTTATTTTAAGAAGATTAGCTCCAAATCTAGCCATAGCAGAGCATCTTCCACCTTTATAAAGAAAATCTAGTTTATCGACGACAAACGATGTTTGATTAAACTTAGCTTGTTCTTCAACAAGTTTACAAATTTCATCACAACTTTTCCCACTCCTAGCAAGCTCTGATGCATACAAAACTAAAAGTCCTATACCTGTTGACAATGATTTACTATCAATGATATGTAGTCTATTGTTATTAAGCTCTTCCTTCGCTTGTATTGCATAGTTATATGCAGATGAAAGCTTACTTGAAATTCCCATATATATAACTTCATCACCATCTTTAAGTAAATTAGAAAAAAATGCCTTAAATTCTTCAATACTTCTTGCTGCAGTCTTAGGTAGCTGACCTGTTTTTTCTACGTAACTAAATATATCTTTTGGAGTTATATCTACACCATCTAGATATTCTTTATCATCAAGTATGATTGACAATGGAAAAACAAAAATATTATTTTCTTCAATTTGGTCCTTATTTATATCAACACAACTATCTGAACAAATTTTAATCATATTATCCCCTTTGCTTTATATATTTTAATTATAATGATTTATTAAATTTTATCAAACTTATTTTTAACAAAAGTAAAATATTTTTTGCATAGAAGAATATTATTAATATTTCTACACACAATATCTACGGAGGTTGAAAATGAGTAAACAATGGAAACCTGGTGAACAAGCACCAAAATCTGGCAACTATTCTTGCTATGACAAAAATGGCAGATGTGGCGGAAGTTGTTACCTTGAAAAAGGTCAACGTTTCCCTGCAACACAAAATTCTGGTTCTCATTATGAAATGGACGAAGAATAAATAGTTGTCTTTAAAAAACTGTGAGTTTTTTCACAGTTTTTTTATTTAAAAAATTTTTTGGGTGGCAGTCAAAATAATTTTTTTAAATAATCAAAATAGAAATAAATTTATAAAAACTTAGGCGGCAGTCTTATATTAAAATAAATTTTTAACCTTTTTTTCTTGACAACACCTTCTTTTCATGTTATCTTAAAGTTATGCAGAGATGGCCGAGCGGTTTAAGGCGCACGCTTGGAAAGCGTGTAAGGTTCATACCTTCGCAGGTTCGAATCCTGTTCTCTGCGCCAATTATAAAATATACTATATTTAGTATTATTTATGCATATTATACTCTCTATTTAGCTTATTAAAAATTTTTAGGAACATTTTTAAAAAGAAGATAACAAAAATCCGCCAGTGAATTTGGTGGATTTTTATTAAAACTTTCTCCTACTTACTATTTTAACAGTTATTATTTCTCTGCCAAATCGACCAACTTGGAATATAGCTATACTTGACAAAATAACACAAACGGAAG
Organism: uncultured Clostridia bacterium; assembly: GCA_944351415.1. GTDB lineage: Bacteria > Bacillota > Clostridia > Christensenellales > UBA1242 > Caccovivens. The sequence continues at coordinate 31,345 of CALVPQ010000006.1, forward strand.
ATAAAAAACCTTCCATACACCCAACAAAATGATTGACACTATTATAAAAATTTTGTTTATTTTTTCAAGTTTATTATTGATTTTTGAAAATCATTATATTTTGGTCTTTTAAAGTAAACAAAATTATCCCTGAATTTTCTTCGCCAAGAGAAATTTCGTCTTCTTTTTGGATACCCAATTGCAAGAGAAGAAACAAGTTCTAAATTTTTACCTTTCATCATATCACAAACTTCTTTCTCAATTGAATAGACGTCCCTTATACAAAGAGAAGAAAGCCCAAGGTCTGTTGCACATAGACACATATTTTCTATACACCCACCAATCGAGAGATTATCAGCTATAGCCCAAGGCTCATTTGTTTCTTTAAAGATAAGAATTAAAACAGGAGCTTCGGAAATAACTCTCATAGAATTTTTAACAGAACTAGCGGTATTCCAAACTTTTCTTTCATAATTTTTAAGTTCTTCAAAAGTTTCCTTGGAAATCTTTTCTTTCATAAAAGAGACAATTTTATCTTTTGTCTCACCTTTTGCAATTGCAAATCTCCAAGGCTGACGATTTTTTGCAGAAGGAGCAGTTATACCCATTTCAAGAATCTCTAAAATAAGATTATCGTCCACATCTTCTTTTCTGAATGAACGACAACTATATCTATTTGTTACACATTTTTTCATTTCCATAAAATGATGATAAAACATTTAGAGAAATCAAGTCAAGAAAATAAAGGTTATTCTTTATTTTTCTACACAAAGTTTTATCACGTGCTTAAACAAACAGTCAACCAAAATCATCAAAAAACATGATTAATTAATTGCTAATAAAAAATAGTAGAAACAATTTGTTCCACTATTTTTTCTGCTAGTTTTAAATAAACTTATTTTTTAAACATTCCTATATAAAGCATTTGTAAGAACTATTCCACCATCTATAGCAGCTGAAATAATTAACCATATCGTTGCAATTAATACTAAGATATAAATAATTCTTTCAATTATCTTATGCCCCATACTTATCCATGCCACTAAGTTGAAATTAAAAAGTCCAACAAGCCCCCAATTAAGTCCACCTAGTAGCAAAATAATGAAAGCTATATAATTTGCTATAATCATTTTTTACCTCCTACTCTTATGTTGGCTTTTTTTATGAATTTTATACTTGTTAATAAAAACTCATTTGATAAATTTTGATAATGAGGGCTGCAAAAAACTTTTAGCATTTTGCTAAAAGTAGAAAAAAAAAGCGAAGCTTTTTTGTGCAAACTCTTGTTAAAGAGTTTGTTTTTGCAGCCCCGCCATTATAATAAATCTAACTTATTTTATTTCCATCTTTATCAAAGCTTTCATCAATTGTTCCGCCACCTAGACAAATACCATCTTCGGTATATAGAACAACATATTGACCAGGAGTTATTGCTCGTTGACTTTCAGCAAAATCAACTCTAATATGGTCTTTATCTAAAATTTTAACTCTAACCTTTTGGTCAGGTTGACGATACCTAAATTTAGCAAAGCAATCAAATTCATCTTCTGCTGGAATTTCTGGTATCCAGTTCATACCACTCGCAAGTAGATAGTCACTATAAAGCAATTTATCCTCGCCTTGAGAAACATAAAGGATATTTTTTTCTAAATCCTTTTTTATAACAAACCATCGTTCCCCATTTCCATCTTTTTTACCGCCAATATTAAGACCACGTCTTTGCCCTAAAGTGTAATACATAAGACCATCATGTTTTCCAACAACATTTCCATGCAGGTCTACTATATCCCCAGGTTTTGCAGGCAAATATTCTTGTAAAAATTTTTTGAAGTTTCGCTCTCCAATAAAACAAATTCCTGTGCTATCCTTTTTATCAGCATTAACTAGAGACAATTTATGTGCAATTTCTCTTACTTTAGGTTTATCAATATCTTCAAGTGGAAAGATAACACTTGCAAGTTGGTCTTGCCTTAATTGATTTAAAAAATATGACTGGTCTTTATTTAAGTCTGATGCTTTTGCTAGATAAAATTTCCCATCTTTTTCAATCTTTTTTGCATAGTGACCTGTTGCAATCATTTCAGCCCCAAGCTTTTTTGCTTGTTCAAGAAAGGGTCCAAACTTAACTTCTCTGTTACACAGAACATCAGGATTAGGTGTTCTTCCTTTTTTATACTCACTAAGAAAATATTCAAAAACTCTTGTATAATACTCTTTTGAGTAGTTAACAGAAAAATATGGAATCCCTATTTTATTACAAACTCTTTTAACATCTTCAAAATCTTCCTCGGCTGTGCAAGCTCCATCTTTTTCTTCCCAATTAACCATAAAAAGGCCTATAACATCATGCCCCTGTTCTTTTAAAAGATACGCTGCAACTGAAGAGTCAACTCCTCCACTTATTCCAACAACAATTCTCATCTGTTTTCTCCACTATTAGTTTTATTTTTATCTTCGGCTTTTGATTTAGCAACTCTTTTATTATCAACTTCTTTGTTTGCGCTTTTACATTCTCTCTCTTGTTCTATTAAGTTTTTTCCTTCTTGAATCAAAAGTTCAATGCTATCAATATCAATTTTATCTTCTATTTGTTTTGTTTTGCTAACCCTATCATTCTCATCGCTACTTTTTAAAGATGGTATTATTTCTTTACTATTTTCATTTTGTTCCTTGGCAGAGTTGTTGATTTGTTCTATATCTAAATCTATTGCCACAGGAACTTTAAATTTTTTAAATAAAATCATAAATATATCCCAAACCCATGTAAACAATAGAATAAGACCACACACCGTTGATAACACTCCAAGCAGTGCCCCATCGTTTATTGCAGCCACCTGGGAATTAAAAACTGTTAAAAGAATAATTGCTACAAAATCTGCTAGAGTTATTGCTCCACGTAAATACCTGCCCACATAAAAACAATGAACTCCAAAAATTCCCAAAAATATGGAGTAAAGCAGAAGTTTTATAAAACTTACATCACTTGGCAAAGTTGATGAGCGAATAATAAAGTCTCTATCGTGACGTAGTATTTTATTTTTAGCTTCCCTATTTGTTGCGATTTTTAGGCGTGAAAAAGATAGTCCACAATCTGGGCAGACATCAATACTTTTAAGGCATTTTAACCCACATCTTGGACAATATTGATATTCATTTATTGCACGCTTCCATTTCATGCAAAAAATATACCACTAAAAGCTTTAATTTGTCAAGTAACAGGTAGATTTTATAGAAAAACTATGATTTTACAAGTTTTTCTTTAGTATTACTGTAGTAGATATATCCTGCTCTATCACTAGGATTGCTTCGTAGGTTATCTTGAAAATAGGTAATTGCCTGATTAAAATTGCCGTTATTATAATTGATAATACCACGTTCAAAAATTCCCTTATTCCTAACAAATCTCTCCGCTTCGTTTTTAGGATATACATTTAAGTTTTCAAATAACATTATCTCTTGTTTAGCAAAGTTATTTACAGAGCCTAAATAGCGATATGCAAGTTTATAATTAACAGGCAGATTATCCAAAACTGACTTTGTGAAAATTATTTTTGTATGCATAAATTCTGCAATCTTATCAACTCTTTCTAGAATTTCAATTTCATCAGAAATAATAATAGGTTTTTTATTTTCTTCCATTCCCATAACTTTATAAGTAACACTAGAAGTAAAAATTGATATTCTTTCTAATAGATTCTGCCCACCCTTACTCGTCCGATTTTTTATTTTTATAGTTCGTGAAATAATTAATGAGCACTCTATTGCATCTTCAGCCCTGGCAAATACTGCAACTAAACCATTTTCATTATACTTTTCTACATAACCTGAAAAACGTTTTACAAGCGGAGTTATATCTTTATAATATGATTTTATTAAATCAAAATCAGCTTGCAAAGATTTATCACTTCCATTATAAGATAAATGAGCATATAGCAAGGTTACCTGTTTAGTTATGGATCTGCCAAGCTCAAGCTCTACTATATTATTTCTACCTATAATTTTCACAAGTTGTTTTAAAGAATCCTTTCTTTTTAATTTTGATACTTTTAATGAGTTATCTTTTTCTTTATAATTATTATTGATTTTATTAAGACCATGTTCAATTGTTTTAAATTGTCTGCCACCACCTATAGTCAAATTTTCTTCTTTAATCTTGCCATCTCCCAAGCGTGCAACAACTTTTTCCACTCTATTTATAGGACGGCAAATTACAAAATAATTAAGTGATAATAAAGCTATGAAAATAAGAGTGATAAGTATTGCCCATAAAATTGTGTTATAGGCATTATCGGTTGATAAATTTAAAAGAGATTGCACGGATTTTGCAAAATCATTTTCTATGTTTGATAAATCAGCTATTAAGAAAATTATTGCCCCATAAATAACTATAAGAGGAATACTTGAAAAAAATAATAATTGTTCAAACTTCAAATTAGATAAAAATTTTGTATATAAGATGCTACCTAAAATAACTGAAATTGCAGTCAAACAAAGTGCTATAATGCCCTTTGTGTCAAAATCAAATACAAAACCATTATTGGTAGCTTTTATCCCTGACAGGATTGAACCACCAAGCACTAAAGATGGAACTGTTACAAGCACAAATAATACAATAAGAAACTTTGTTGACTTTTTCATACTGATATTGTTTGCAAAGAGAAAAAATGTATTCATACTTGAATAAAATTTTAAATATTACACAAACAATAATAGGAGGATAAAATGGACAATAAAGAAAAATTAACAGAATATATAAATGCAATCTATCAAAATATTAGAACTGCCGTTCAATCTATTGAAGATATTTTGCCTAAGGTAAAAGATGCAAATCTTCAAAAAGAGCTGGCAAGTGAAGAAGATAAATATCTTGCACTTGAAAAAGAATGTGAACTTCTTGCTAAGGCTGAAAAAATCGAAGGCATAAAAGATAATAACTGGTTTGAAAAGGCTAGATTGTGGAGCTCTATCAATATGTCTACTATGACTGATAAGACAACTAGACATATTGCAGAACTAATGTTAATTGGCACATTTATGGGATATATAACCTGCATAAAAGACCAAGCAGACCATCAGGGACTATCAAATGAACTTGATGAAATATTGACAAATTTGAAAGAATTAGAACACAAAAATATAGATGCTCTTATTCCTTTTCTTGTTTAAGAATTTTCTCAAGTGAAGTATTGACAGGATACTTTAGGCTAAGTTTTTTAACTTGACCTTCATCTAAAAAAATCACCTTATCACCTTTTAATGTCACCACAAAAATAGTCATTTTATTTATTTCAATATGTCGTAATAATTTCAAAATTGTTGTATTGCAATCTACTGTTAAAAATATAGGCTTAGAAAAGTTTTTATTTTGCTTTTTAAAAAGTGCTATTGGTTGATATTTAGATTCATATTTGCTATCTATTATTCCCATAATTAAAAAACAACCAAAAAGGCATAAGCTTGGATTAAAATCTATAAAGCATGAAATGAAAAATAAAAGTAACATTATAAAAGAAAAAATAAAATTAAAAATACTAGTCAGTTTTACTGCCCTTTCCCTTGAAATATAATTTTGAAGTAAACCAACCATAATTCTTCCACCATCAAGTGGATAACATGGAAGTAAATTAAAAAGACCTAGCATAGTAGATTGCATAACGAAGGAATGAGAATAATTATATATATCTGGAGCAATCCACCATAGTGAAACAATAACTAAGCTTAAACATAAATTGACAGCTGGACCTGCTAAAGCAATTAAAACTTCATCTTTGCTATCAAAAGCTCTTTCCTTGTAATTTAAACTCACACCATAAGGTGCAATAAAGAAACTATCCAATTTATACCCTAATTTTTTAGCCACAATATAATGACCAAATTCATGAGTTAAAATAACGATTGCAAATATAAAAAAAGCAGATATGTTTTTTGTTAAAACAAACCATAGAAAAAATAAAACAAACGTTGGGTGAATAGGCACTTTTTTTAGGCTCTGTTTTGTTTTTAAAAACCAAGAGCCCACAATACACCTAAAATAATTTCACATATAAATAAAGTTAAGAATAAAAGTTTAAGAACTTTAGCTTTATTAAATCTAAACTTAACTTTCGTGTAATTATACCTTTCACCATAACTTTTTAAACTTCTCATGTTTTAATTTATGTTTGTTTCTATCTAATAATTCTTAATTTAAAAAACACAGGTTAAACCTGTGTTTTTGTTTTTTAATTTACTATATTTGGTATTATTTATGTTAAACATAATACCAAATATTGTATTTCTATATAGCATTACTTTCAGAATCTTGACCACTAGAAAGATTCTCCAATTTCTCTTTAATAGCTTTTTTCTCGTTTTCCAAATTTTCATCAGCTTCTATCAATTCAAAATTTTCACCTTTTAAGTAATCAGGTAACTCTTCATTAAATTCAAGGTCATCTACATTTCTAAATAAGCTATCTTCTTTCTCTTCGTCCTCTTGACGAATTGTTTTGATTCTATTTAAAAGTTCTTCATAATCAGGAAGGTCTGTTATGTCTTTTATATCAAAACGTTTTAAAAAGTTTTCTGTTGTTCCAAAAAGAAGAGGTTTCCCAACAGCATCTTTACGACCTACAACCTCTATCATATTTTGGTCTATAAGGATTTGAACTGCATAATCAGAGTTAACTCCCCTTATATCTTCAATATCAAGTTTTGTTATTGGTTGTTTATATGCAATAATTGCGAGGGTTTCAAGTGCTGCCCTAGTTAAAGATTTTTCTCTTATTGGATTTAAAACCTCAGATATGTAATTTGCATAACTTGGATTTGTTGCAAGCTGAAGCTTTTCTTTGTATTCAATTAAATGTATACCATTATCTCCACTAAGTTCTTCTTTTAACTCTGTTATGGCTTTGTCTAGCATCTTTTTGCTTATATCAAGTTTTTCGGCAATGAAAGATTTATCAATTCCATCACCTGCAACAAACAATATTGCTTTCAATATCTCGTTTAAATTTTTATCATCTAATATATTCATGATTGAACCTCATTTGAAATTATATTTATTTGTTGGAATATTCCCATCTGTTCTACTCTTACAGATTGTAATTTTAAAAGTTCAAGAAGAGCTAGAAATACATTTATCATTTCACTTTTTGTCATATCAAAAGTGAATAACTCTTCAAAAGGAAATCTGCGATGTTCCCTTGCATAACTTCTAATTGAAACTATTTTTTCTGCTACTGTAAATCTATCTTTAACAACCTTTTTAGGTTCTTCCTTTTCCTTGCCACGAGCCATCTGCTTTGCAAGCATATTTGCAAAAGCATCAAGTAGTTTATCAAGAACCATATCCTTAATAATAATTTTAACTTTTTCAGTTTCCTTGCCTGGTGCACGATAAAGTTTATTTATATCTTCAATTTCTCTTAGCTTAGCACCCGTTTGCTTAAATAATTCATACTCTTTAAGACGCTGTAGAAGTAAAGTTTCGCTGTCTTCTTCGTGTGGCACATCTTCTGTCTCAACAGGCAATAGATGCTTTGATTTTATTTCAATAAGGGTTGCTGCAACTGTGATAAATTCACTTGCTCTATCCATATCAATAGTATCAATATCCTGCATATATTCAAGATATTGTTCTGTGATGTCTGCAAGTTTTATGGTCATAATGTCTAATTTTGAGTCTTTGATTAAATGAAGAAGCAAATCAAGTGGACCTTCAAAGTTATCTAATTTAAAGCGGTATTTATTGTCAACAAAAGATAATTGTTCAGTTTCAGAAACAATTTGTTCATTTTGATTTTCTTGCACGTTTTCAATAATTTCCTCTTGCGAAAAGGACATTCTTCCCCCTTTGAATATAAAATAAACATTTCACTTATAAATGCTTCATATTAATTATATTAAATAATCTAGTAAAAATCAAGTAAAAAATTATTTTTATAAAACCAATTGTTTTGTTATGTAGATAATTATATAAAATAGATAATTATAAATATGAATAAAAAATAATGTTATAAAATTTATTATTATTCATGACAAACGCTTATACAATAAAAAAAGTAGGCTTATAGCCTACTTGCAAAATTCAAATGACTAATGTTTTTTAAAAACCTAACTTGCTTAAAAAAATTGATAACAACTAAGATTTAACTTATCTTAAATAGCATAACTATTCAAAAATATTAAGGTCAAAAAATTTATAAAAATATAAGAAAATTTTTAATTTTAATTTACCAAGCATTTACAATTTTATCAAAACAGTCTTTAAGTGAAAGTTCAGCAATATCATTTTTAATAATTAAGTCTATTTCTTCTAACACATTTCCATTTTTTGAAATAATTGCTTTACCTATCACGTCGCCATTTTTTGTTGGGGCATTTACTTTCTCTGGATTTTCAAAAGTTACTTCATAATCATGTTGGTCACCCTTTTTTACTACAACTGCAAAATTGTCTTTGGCAAATATATCTACATTATCACACTTACCCTTATTAACCTTTAGGTTCATAACAGGTGTAAGGCTATCTAATATTGTTTTAGATTCAAAATTCGCAAAACCATAGTTAAATAATTTTGTGCATTCATTGAATCTTGTTTGACTATTACTTGCACCGATAACAACAGAGATAAGCCGCATATTATTCCTTTTTGCTGATGCAGATAAACAACACCCTGCTTCATTTGTTGAACCAGTTTTCCCACTGTCACACCCTTCATAATATCTTATAAGTCTGTTTGTGTTAACAAGTTCTGTTTTTCTACCCGATGGGTGGATTAATTCGTCAAGCCAAATAGTGCTATACTTATGATATAAATCATGTTCTGCAACTTCTTTTAAAACTATGGCACAATCCTGTGCACAAGAGTATTGTTCAGGAGCTGGAAGCCCTGTGCAATTAACATAATATGTATCATTCATTCCAAGTTCTTTTGCTCTTTCATTCATTTTTGATACAAAGGTCTTTTCACTTCCACTTATATGCTCTGCAAGAGCAACAGATGCATCATTTGCAGAAGCCATAACAACACTCTTTAATAAATCACCTGCAGTATATTGAACATAAGGGTCTATAAATACTTGACTACCACCCATACTAGATGCATTTTCAGTTGTAGTTATAAGAGTTTCTTCAGTTAAATTCCCCTTATCAAATTCATCAAGTGTGAGTAAGATTGTCATCATTTTAACCATGCTGGCAATAGGAAGATGCTCTTTAGGATTATGTCCGTAGAGCATTGTTCCTGATGCATAATCCACAAGGCAGGCACTTTTACAAGTTAAGTCAATCTCACTTTCAGCAAGTGTAGACGGAAAAGTAGAAACACAAAATGTTGTAGCTAGAATACATAATAAAATACTAAATATGAAAAATCTTTTCATAAAACTTTCTCCTTTTAAAAATAGTTTTATCAAAAAAATCTTTTTTATTCAGTTTTTAATATGTTTATTAAATAACTTGTTAAGGACAAATTGGTTTTTATCAATAGTAAGGAAATGAACTAAATTACAAGTATTATCTTTGCACTAAATAATGTTAGTAATATTGACTCCACTAAACAAACAAGTAATAATAAGATTAAAGTTACTAGTATTATTTTTGTTTTTTGTTTAGGTATTCGACACCCACCAAAAGCCCTGTAATCACAAAAAGTTTTTGACATCATAATGAAAAATATCCCAAGGATAGCAAGGGTTATAAGCTGACAAGGAAAAGCCACTATCACTGAAACAATCACACCTGAAAATCCATAGAAGATAATCATTAAGCATAGGTTTAGCCCAAGCAAATATGCCCTGTAGCCTAAAAAGATAAGTCCAATAACAAAGGTATATTTATTATAAGAACTTCCAAGTAGTATTAAAAATACTAGTAACATAGATAAAAGTCGTGTAAAGAAAGTGGAGGTGCTTATATCATTTGAAGACAAATTCACTACCCCATAATTGTTTTGAATGTTGTAGCTATCAGAAGTTCTTATAGCGACAATAATACCTGTGATTAAAGCTATTATCGATATAACTATAAGCAATATTGTTTTTATTTTACATTCTTTTATTGACTCAAGAATAAAACTATAACCATCTTTTAAAATATGGTTTCTATTTTTTTGTTTCATACTCAATTGTATGAATATTTTGTCGAAAAAAGAACAAATTTGTGATAAAGATAGTGCTGTTTAATTTATAAAATTAATGAAATAACTCTTGAGTTTTTTCGCTTAAGATGGTTAAATCAGTAATCTTGTCTTGAAATTTTTCTTTGAACTGAAGAAAAGCATCTAATTTTTCACCTGTTATCCAAAAACAAATATTTGTTTTATAGTTGTTTAATATGCTTTTATCATAAGGCTGAGCTAAGATATATATAAAATTCCTTGGAAGTGTTCTTACTTCAACCACATCTTCCCATTTTATACTATTTATAACTTCTTTGCCATAGACCTTACTTACTTTTGTTTCTGAAAACTCTATTTTGGCAAAAAATAATTTACGCCAAATTATGCACGGAATTGCAAAGAGTAAAGATAAGATAAAACAGAAAAGTGCTGGCAACCACTCTTCTAAAAATAACAATATAACACTTGCAATTATAGGAAAAGCAATTAGCAGATAAAAAGACCAAACATCAAAACAATAGAATCTATTTTTCATAAAACACCGCCAACTTTTTACTACAAAAACGAATTTTATAGTCATCAATAAATTTCAATCAGTTTCTCTGCAAAGGCTTTAACATGTTCATAAGTTAGCCCACCTTGAAAATAGGCAATATACGGTGCTCTTATTGGGCTGTCGCATGAAAGCTCTATTGAAGAGCCACCAACAAAAGTTCCTGCCGCCATAATAACTTTATCTTTATAGCCAGGCATATCCCAAGGAAGCGGAAGAACATAGCCATCTATCGGAGAAACCGTTTGCACAGTTTGAACAAATTTGATAAGTTCTTCTGCTGTGTTAAAAACAACCGATTTAACAATATCTTCTGGTATTTCTTGATTTGAAGGAATAACTTTATAGCCCTTGTCTTCCATAATCTGCCCTACAAGTGCAGTGCCCTTTAATGCTTGAGCCACTGTGTGTGGAGCCAAGAACAGCCCTTGATAAAATAGTCTATACCCCATTTCAAAAGAGCCAATCTCAAGTTTAAGCGATGGGTTTGTATAACGAGTGGAGATAAGGTCTATGGCTTTTTCACTTCCAACAATATAACCGCCTGTTGGAGCTATACCACCCCCTGGGTTTTTTATAAGAGAGCCTACAATAACATCTGCACCAACATCTGTTGGCTCTATATCATCAACAAATTCACCATAGCAGTTATCCACTACGATAAAACAATCTTTTGATAACTTCTTTACATTATCAAAAAGTTCTTTCATACCATAAGGAGAAAGAGCCTTTCTGCTAGAATACCCCCTTGACCTTTGTAGATATACCACCTTTGGATTTACTTGTTTAATAGCAGAATAAATTTCTTCATATTTAAAAGTGCTATCTTCGTTTAAATCTATCTGCATGTATTTTACCCCATAATCTTCAAGTGAGCTATTACCCTTTCCAAAAAGAGTTTCATGGAGTGTGTCATAAGGTAGTCCAGTTACAGAAAGCATTGTATCACCTGCCCTTAAAAGTCCATATAAAACTGTTGTTATTGCATGTGTGCCACAGGTTAAGATTGGTGAAACAATTGCCTTTTTACCACCAAAAACTTTTGCATAAACCTTTGCTAAAGTATCTCTGCCAACATCATCATAGCCATAGCCTGTTGTGCCTGCAAAACACTGTGATGATACCTTCAATTCTATAAAAGCCTGCAAAACTTTCTTTTGATTTTTGAATGCTATTGAATCAATCCTTGCAAATTGTGGTTGTAATTTCTTTTCTGCCTCTTTTAAAACTATTTCTGTATTTTTAGCCATTTTTCTATCTCCTTACAAGCATCTTTAAATGCTTTATCCTTGTTTTTATTATCTATATATATAACATTATTAATTCCATGTAAAAACGTAAGTTGTCTTTTGGCATAATTTCTTGTGTGCTGTTTTATAAGTTCTATCATTGACGATTTTTCAACTTCACCATTCAAATATGGCAATACTTCTTTATATCCAATTGCTTTCATTGGTTGAATGTTTCCCCCATACTTTTTATAAAGTGATGATACTTCTTCTATTAAGCCATTCTCAAGCATCTTATCAACTCTAAGATTAATTTTATTATAAAGAATTTCTCTATCGAGTGTTATAGCAATAAGTTTAAAATCATACTGACAGTTATTTGTTTTCGCTTTACTACTGCCAAAATTTGCAATTTCAAAAGCTCTAATAACTCTTACTGGATTATTCCTATCTATACTTTCTGCAAGTTTGCTATCTTTTATGTAAAGTTTTTGATAAACATAGTCAAGCCCATGTTCTTTTATTTCTTCTTCAAGTTCTATGCGAAAATCATGATGTTTTTCAGTATTGCCAAAGTTATAACCTTCTATCAAAGCCTTAACATATAAGCCCGTTCCGCCAACAATTATAGGGAGCTTTTTCCTTTTTGTTATATCTTCTATTTTCTCTATTGTATATTGAACATAATCATAGACTGAAAATTCCTCTGTCGGCGGTTTTAGAGAAATGCCATAATGAGTTATGCCTTGCATTTCACTTTTTGTTACTTTTGCTGAGCCTATATCAAACTCTTTATATATTTGAACAGAATCAGCAGAAATAATTTCTCCATTGTATTTTAAAGCAAGTTTGATTGCAATCTCTGATTTACCACTTCCTGTTGGTCCAAGTATAAATAATACCTTTGGTTTGTTTATAATTTCCATAGAACACCTATTAATAAAAAAATCATCAAAATTAGTTATAATAAAATAATTTTATATTTCAAAATTAAAAGTAATTTGTATTGATAAGTTATTTAACAAAATTATGTTATATAGCAAAAAATTATATAAATTTATATTAATAAACATAATCAACTAAAAAATCAATTAAATAAAAAGAATTTAAACCACTCGTTTAAACATTTTTTCAAATTCATATTTCGTTATAACAAGGGTTATCGGTCTGCCGTGTGGACAAAGCATAACACCCTTTCTTACTTGTTCAATTAAATATGCACATTCTTCTTTTGATAAATTATCACCAGCCTTTATAGCATGTTTACAAGCTGATTGACAAAGCTTATTATGAATAAAATCACTAGGTTTTTTATCCCAACTTATACTATCCTTTATAAGTTCATCAACAAATTTATCAAGCTCTATATATGAAAGCACGTAAGGCACACTTGTTATCTTATAGGTATAATCTGTTTTTTCTATATTAAATCCAATTTTTTGCAAGTCATCTAATGCCATATCAAGATGTTGAGACTCTTTTGCACCAAGTGTGAAAGTATAAGGTGCAAGAAGTTCTTGCTTTACCACATTGCCCTCATCAACAAGTTTAACTAGTCTATCAAATAGAAGTCTTTCATGAGCTGCATGCTGGTCTATAAAATAAACGCTGTCGTCTAGTTCTATTACCATATAAGTTTTAAATAATGTGCCAAGAATCTTCATTTCGTCTTTGACAGAAGCTTTTAAAAAGTTTTGTTCCGCTGTTCTTAATTGACCTGTATATTTTTCTCCAGACTGGTCAAAGAAAAATGTTGACGAATTGTTTGTTGTTGTGACATATTTATCTTTTATTGACATATTTGATAAGGCATCAAGCTCGGAATTTGTTTTATTGTTTTCATCAATTATATCTTTATTCTTTATATTTTCTTCTTTTTCAACTATAATTTCAAATTCCTTTGGGTCAACTGCTTTTTTATCTCTGTCAAATAGGTCAACACTATAACTATGCCCCTGCTGTGCTAAATTTATTTTGTTAGCAACATTCTCTCTTGTCATAGCCTTTATTTGATTATTTTTATCTGCAAGCCTATCATTATTATTTAACAGTTGGGTCTTATCATTATCATTTAACGGCTGGGTATTATTATTTAAAACTTTATCTAGGTTATTATTTTTTGCTGCTATGTATTCATCTTCGTTAAACATAAAGCTCGCAATTTGATTGACAGATAGAAGTGCATTTTCAACTGCTTTACGAACCATGCTAAACATTCTATTAGGATTTTCAAATTTAACTTCTTTTTTAGATGGGTGCACATTCACATCAACACAATCAGCAGGCAATGATATTGAAATCACATAGACAGGAAATCTGCCTTTCATTAAAAATGATTCAAACACACTTTGAACAGCATTTGATATAAGAAAATTCTCAACACATCTTCCATTAACAAAAAGGGTTTGATAAGTTCTATTGCTTTTTGAAATTTTTGGCTTCGTTATATATCCAGAAATTCTGTAACCGCTATCTTCGTAATTAAGTTCAATTATGTTATCATAAACTTCCTTGCCATATATCGTATATATTATGTCTTGCATATTACAAGATGTTGTATTATAAATTAGTTTTCCATCAACATAATAAGAAAATGCTATATGGCTGTTTGACAACATAAACTTCTCTATTAGATGTGTTATCTCTGCCTCTTCAGTTTTAGGTTTTCTTAAAAATTTTGCTCTTGCTGGAGTATTAAAGAATAAATTTGAACAGGATATTGTTGTTCCATTTGTTCGCGCTATTTCAGTCACTTTATCAAAGTTGCCACCGTTTACCTTTATAGAATAACCAATTTGAGAATCGGCAGTTTTTGTTGAAAGTTTAACTTGACAAACTGAAGATATACTTGCAAGTGCCTCTCCCCTAAAACCTAAACTTTGAATATTATCAAGGTCATCAACATCTTTTATCTTGCTTGTTGAATGCGGTAAGAAAGCTATCACAATATCGTCTCTTTCAATACCACAACCATCATCTGATACTGTAATATTTTTTATTCCGCCTTCTTCTATTTCTATTCTAATATTTTTTGCACCTGCATCAATACTATTTTCAACTAGTTCTTTAACTATTGATGCTGGTCTTTCAACAACTTCGCCTGCGGATATTCTATTATATACCCTTGGCTCTAGAACATTAATCTTCATTATCTTTCTCCTTAGAACGTGTGACTAAATCGTTAAGTAGGTCAAATGCATGTAATGGTGTTACTCTATTTATATCAATATCACGCAGTATTGACAGAATTTTAAGAGCAAGTTTTGTGTTATCTTCAGCTTTTTGTTTATTTTCTTTAAAAACGTTTAAATCTAATTTTTGATTAACCTTTTCTAAGTTTATAGAAATCTCTTTTGCTCTTTCTATTACTTCTTTTGGAACACCTGCAAGTTTTGCAACTTCTATACCAAAACTCTTGTTTGCACCACCTCTTACAATTTTTCGCAGGAACACAACGTCATCATCTAGTTCTTTGACTGTTATCTTATAATTTTTAACCCCTTCAAGCACTCCTTCAAGTTCTGTAAGCTCATGATAGTGGGTTGCAAATAAGGTTTTTGTTTTAAAGTTTTTTGATAAGTACTCAACAACAGACCATGCGATACTTAATCCATCAAAAGTTGAAGTTCCCCTGCCAATTTCATCGAGTATAACAAGACTTTTGTCTGTGATATTTGCAAGAATATTGGCTACTTCGCTCATTTCAACCATGAAAGTGCTTTGACCAAAAGCTAAATCATCGCTTGCACCAACCCTTGTGAAGATTCTGTCTGTAATTGGAATACTGGCTTCCTTCGCTGGAACAAAGCTTCCAATATGTGCAAGAAGTGTGATAAGTGCCACCTGCCTCATATATGTGCTTTTTCCTGCCATATTTGGCCCTGTTATTATCATAATTTTATTTTCATTTTCATCAAGTAAAGTGTCGTTTGTTACAAACTGCCCTCGGCTTAAATATTGTTCTACAACTGGGTGTCTTCCATCTATTATCTTAAGTTGTTTAACATTGTTATTTATAGTTGGTTTTACATAGTTATTTTTTACTGCGACTTCTGCAAGAGAGTATATAGCATCTAATTTTGAAATTCCATGGGAAATCTGTTGAAAGGTTAAAATGTATTTAGATAATATATTTTTAATTTCAGTTAAGATACTATTTTCAAGTTCTATTGCCTTTTCTTCAGAATTTAAAACTTTGTCTTCTATAACTTTTAAATCTTCTGTGATATAGCGCTCATTATTTGCAACTGTTTGTTTTCTGATGTATCTTATTGGAACTTTATCTATTTGGCTTCTATTCACTTCGATAAAATATCCAAAAACTTTGTTTCTTTGAATTTTTAGGTTCTTAATACCAGTTGCTTCTATTTCTTTTTTCTCAAGTTCTTCGACCCATATTTTACCAAGTTCTTTTGCATTCCTATAATCGTCAAGTTCTTTATTGAAACCTGCCTTAATAAATCCACCATCTTTTAGTTTAACATTACTTTCAGTTAATCTATCTTCGTCTATGGCTTTATCAAGCATATCAGTGATATTGCTTACATCTATAAGCTCGTCTCTGCATTCTATAAGATAAGGCTCTTCAACATCTTTTAATATATCTTTCAATTGTGGAATTTTCATAAGTGCAGTTTTAAGTTGAACCATACCTTTAGGCTCAATATTGCCATAAGCGACTCTTCCAGCTAGTCTTTCAATATCACTCATTCCAAGCAGGCTTTCAGCTATTCTGTCTCTTAATATAAGTTTCTTAGCTAAGTATCCAACAGCATTTAAACGCATATTAATAGCTTTAGAATCCTGTAAAGGTTCATCTAACATTTTCCTTAGGAATCTTCTTCCCATTGCGGTTTTTGTTTTATCTATAACAGATATAAGTGAACCTGCCCTTCTTCTGTCATAACCAGATTCTATAAGTTCAAGATTACGTCTTGTGTTCATATCAATAGTCATAAAATTTTTATTTTTAACAACTTCTATCTTATTGATATTTTTTAAAAATCTCTTCTGAGTTTCATTTAGATACTCAAGAAGTGCTCCAGCACTGCATACGATTTCATTTTTTCCTTTTAAATCATAAACTGCTTCAAAGTTTTCTCCAAACTGTTTTGAAAGATTATCAGTTGCCCTTGTTTTTGAAAAAGCCCACTCATAATACTTATTAAGTTTTGTTGCAGAACCAACCTTTACAATAGCTAAGTTATTATAAAAAATTTCAGCTTCTTCATTTCCTATAATCTCTGATGGAGCAACCCTTGAAATAAGGTCGTTAAGCTGGCTCTCAAGTTTATTTACAACTGAAAGCACTTCAAAACTTCCAGTTGAAATATCAACATAACTTATTCCAATTTTGTCGTTATTTTTATAAATCGACATAAGATAATTATTCTTTTGACCTTCAAGCATTTCTTCATCAATAAGAGTGCCAGGTGTTATAACTCTAACAACGTCACGTTCAAGAGTTTTTACACCTTTTTGTGGCACACTTAACTGTTCGCATATTGCAACCTTATGCCCATTAGCTACAAGTCTTGAAATGTAGGTTTGGGCTGCATGATATGGAACCCCGCACATCGGTGCTTTCTTATCTGTGCCACACGATTTGCCTGTTAAAATTAAATCTAATTCTCGAGATGCTGTTACAGCATCATCATAAAACATTTCATAAAAATCTCCCATTCTGTAGAATAAAATACAATCTGGGTATTTTTCTTTTATCTGCAAATATTGTGTCATTGCTGGCGAAAGGTCGTTAGTCTTCATCTTTAGTCTCCTTTTGCAAACTCTTTTCAAGGGAAAGAAGTTTGTTTACTCTATCATGTTTTACTTCATCAGAAATTTGCCCTTCCATCTTACTTGCAACTGTTCCTTCTCTTGGTGAATACATAAAAGCAAATATACTATCATATTTCACTTGACGCACAAGAGCCATTGTATCTAAAAATTCTTCTTCTGTTTCTGTTGGAAAACCCACAATAAAATCAGACGTTATTCTACAATTAGGGATTTTTGCTCTTATTTTATCAATAATCTCAAGGTATTTTTCTCTTGTGTATTTTCTGTTCATGAGCTTTAAAATTCTATTATTTCCGCTTTGTGCTGGAAGATGAATAAATTTCTCAATTTTTTCTTCACCTGCAATTGCATCAATAACATCATCTGTTAAATCTTTTGGGTGAGAGGTCATAAAAGATAGAGTAAAATCCCCTTCAATTGCACAAATATCTCTCAATAATTTAGCAAAGGTGACACCATCTTTAAGGTCATGCCCATAAGAATTAACGTTTTGCCCTAATAATGTTATTTTTTTATACTTTCCTTCGCTAATAATCTCTCTTATTTCATCTAGTATTTTTTCTTCCTTACGTGATTTTTCTCTTCCTTTAACATAAGGCACAATACAATATGTGCAGAAGTTGTTACAACCTTGCATTATATTTACCCAAGCATTTTCACCGCTTGTTCGTTTGTAAGGCAACGACTCATCTATATCGCCTTCTGATAAAATTTCAAGTTGTCTGCCCTTTTTGACTGCTTCAATATAATATCCAAGTTTTGGTAAATTAAATGTGCCAATAACTATATCAATAAATGGGAATGTATTCATAAGTTTTTGCGCTGTTTGTTCTTTCTGTGTCATACAACCGCACACAGCAATTATTAAATCTTTATTTTTCTTTTTTAGTTTTTTTAAATTACCTACATTACCAAAAACTCTGTCTTCTGCTCCTTCTCTTATAGCACAGGTATTGAATACAATAATGTCAGCCTCTTCACGTGAAGAACCTTCACTATACCCCATTTTTTCTAAAATTGCAGCTATTTTTTCTGATTCATGAACATTCATCTGACAACCATAAGTAACAATAAAATACTTCATTATATTCTCCGTATTATAAACATTTTTTAATTTTTTTGCCTTAGATTTAAGTATTTAAAGTGGCAATATTTTTTTCGACATATATTTTAATTATACAATAATTGCTTAAAATTTTCAATTAAAAATTATTATATAAAGTAAATAATTTGTTTAATTAGTAACATAATAAAAAAGATGAAAAAATTTATTAAAATTACACTTATAATAATTCTCTTGCTATTTATTACTGCTTTGATAGGAGTGGCTTTTTATATTTCTTCAATTTATATTAATGCAAAAGCGATGAAACTTGATGAAGATGCTTTGAGTTCTCCTTATGTTAATGTGGAAGTTTATGATAATGAAAATAAACCTATAAAAGAAGATAATGAAATTAACAAATCTTATGCAAGTTTAAATTCTCTTTCTGAGAACACAAAAAATGCCTTTATCTCTATTGAGGATAAAAATTTTTATAATCATAACGGCATCAATTATAAGAGAATTATTAAAGCTATGCTAAACAACTTAAAGGCTGGAAAACTCAAAGAAGGAGGCTCCACAATAACACAACAACTTGTTAAAAACACACAACTTACAAGTGAAAAAACTTTTGAGAGAAAGATAAAAGAAGTAGCTCTTGCTGGGAAAATTGAAGGTAAATATACTAAAGAACAAATTTTAGAACAATACCTAAACATCATTTATTTTGGAAATAATTGCTATGGTATAGAAAGTGCTTCTAATTACTATTTTTCCAAAAGTGCTAAAGAACTTTCAGTTGAAGAAGCTGCCATGCTTGCAGGAATTATTAAATCTCCCGCCAAATATTCTCCTATAAAGAACTATGACAATTCCTTAGCTAGACGTAATCTCGTTCTATCTGAAATGAATAAAGATGGATTACTTTCTGTAGAAGAATATAATAGAGCTAAGAATACTGAAATAGTGCTTAATATTAATAGAGAGCATAAAAACAGGTTAAATTCATATTGCCAAGCTGCCATTGATGAGGCAGAAAATATACTTGGTCTGCCGGCTAAACAAATAGCTTTAAAAGGTTATAAAATATATACATATCAAAATCAAGAAAAGCAGAAAGCTTTAGCTGAAGCTATTAAAAATCAGCAGATTGAAAGCGATTATGCTGGAATTGTTATAGACAATAAAAAGCACTCTGTTGTGGCATATATTGGAAATAGTAACTATAAAATTTTAGACGCAAAAAGACAACCTGGTTCTTGTATTAAACCTGTGCTGGTGTATTCCCCTGCATTAAATGAAGATATTATTTATCCTTGCTCTCAAATACTTGATGAAAAAACAACAATCTCTGATTATTCACCAAAGAATGTTGGTGGGATTTATCACGGATATGTAAGTGTGAGAGAGGCTCTATCTAAATCTATAAATATTCCTGCTGTTAAGGTGCTTTCTTATGTTGGAATAGATAAAGCAAAGAGTTATGCCGAAGAAATGGGGATTGAATTTGATGAAAAAGATGATAGCTACACACTTGCACTTGGAGGCATGACTTATGGAGTTAATATTAAAGAGCTTGCTGGAGCTTATACAACCTTTGCAAACGATGGAAAATTTTCAATACCAAAATTTATATCTTTTATCACCGATAAAAATGATAAACTTGTTTACATAAATAAAACTAAAGAAAAGGAAGTTTTACGTGAAGATAGTGCTTATCTCTTAACTGATATGCTGAAAACTTGTGCAGAAACTGGCACTGCAAAAAAGTTAGCAAGTCTAAAAAAGGATATTGCATCAAAAACTGGAACTGTTGGAAAGCCTAATTCAAAAGAAAACTTAGATGCATGGAATATAGCATATACCAAAGAACAGACTTGTGGAGTATGGCTTGGAAATCTTGATAACACACCTATTAGTTATGCAGGTGGCAATCAACCAACTGAAATTGTGAAAAGTTATTTTAAAAGTATTAATGATAATTCACATTTTATAATTCCAAATAATGTGGTTGAAAGACAAATTGATAGCACCGAATTAAATGAAAATCATAGAGTGGTTTTAGCTAATATCTATATACCAGAGCGGTATACACAAAAAGAATTATTTTCTACATTAAATTTGCCTAGTGATATTTCTAGTAAATTCACAAAAGTTGATAAAACAATTTTTAATAGCAGAGTTGAGAATAATAATGCTATTATAAATTTTGAAGCTAAAGACTATATGACCTATGTTTTTATTACAAATAATGAAAAGACCACAATTAGTGGGAAAAATGGAGCACAAAGTGTGACTTTGCCACTTACACAGACAAAACAAAATGTTGAAATAGAGTATTTCTATACCCTTTCACCTGAAAATAAGGAAGGTGAAAATATTAGTTTTATAAAAACAAATAAGACTCAAAAAAATAATAAAAAATGGTTTATTTAAAAAAACTCTATATATGAGGTAAACTTAGTATATAAATAATTTATAAAGTTTACATCATAGCTAGAGTTTTTAATTTTTATTCTTGTGTTTCAGTTTCGTTAGTCTCAACTTTTACATTACCTATTCCATAAGCAGTTTTAACTTTTTCAAAAATTTCATTAAATACATCTTTGTTTTGCTCAAGGTATACCTTAACATTCTCTTTGCCTTGACCAATTTTTTCGTCATTATAAGAGAACCACGAACCAGATTTTTTGATAATATCCTTATCAAGTGCAAGGTCTATAACACAACCTGTCTGACTTATCCCCTGTCCATAAACAATATCAAATTCAGCTGTTTTAAATGGTGGAGCAAGCTTATTTTTAACAACTTTAACTTGTGTTCTATTTCCAATTATATTTGTTCCATCTTTGATTGTGTCTTTCTTTCTTACATCAAGTCTAATACTTGAATAGAACTTTAATGCTTTACCACCTGTTGTTGTTTCAGGTGAGCCAAACATAACACCAACCTTTTCACGTAATTGGTTAATAAAAATAACAGTTGTATTGCTTTTGTTAATAATACCAGTAAGCTTTCTTAAAGCCTGACTCATCATTCTAGCTTGAAGTCCAACATGGTTATCCCCCATTTCTCCATCTATTTCAGCCTTAGGAGTGAGCGCGGCAACTGAGTCAACAACAACAATATCGACTGCACCAGATTTTACTAGTGACTCACATATATTAAGCGCTTGTTCTCCATTATCTGGTTGCGATACAAGAAGTTCCTCAAGTTTAACACCTAATTTTTCTGCATAAATAGGGTCTAAAGCATACTCTGCATCAATAAATGCAGCTGTTCCGCCAAGTTTTTGTGCCTCAGCTATAATATGAAGAGAAACTGTTGTTTTACCTGAAGATTCAGGTCCATAGATTTCAATTACTCTACCACGTGGGATTCCCCCAATACCAAGTGCAATATCAAGTGTTAAGCAACCTGTTGGAATAACATCTATAGGCTCATTAACTTTATCGCCTAACTTCATAACAGCACCCTTTCCATATTGCTTTTCAATTTGAAGTAATGCTTGGTCTAAAGATTCTTTTTTGCTATCTTTTTTTATATCTTTCTTTTCCATAATAATAACCTTTTAAAATAAAATTTTACATATATATTTTATCAAATTTTTATAAATTCACAAAACATATTTTAGAAAGTTAACTCATTTTGTCTAAGTTTTTTAGTTAAATGAAATAGTAGTGAGTTTGTTGCTAAAGCAAGACAAGAATCCTTATCAGCCTTAAATGTGTTTTTAAAAATATGAACTTCATTATGGTCTGCTATTGCAAAATTAAATTCCAGCCCATCTTCTAAAATTTTGCCGTTAGTCATAACGGCTAAACTTGCCTGAGAAGATTTTAAGAACTTTACCGTTTTATCATATAATTGGTCATTGGTAAGATATTCAAACTCATCTATGGTAAAAGTTTTTAAAACTTCATTGAAATTTTCATTGTTTTCAAATAAAGTATAAATAATTTTGCCTTGTGTGACATTTTCACAAAGTGCTAAACTCATTGATTTTAATTTAAGCATTTTGCCTACAATTTCTGGCAAATTTATTTCATTCCCACTATAGACATATTGATTAAACTCTGATGCAATCTTTACTTGATTATCATCTATTAACGTTGAATTGCCATCATAAGACACATATATATCGCTGAGTAAATCTTTGCATAAAAATTTATATTCAAATCCACTTATTTCATTTTGAAGTTTATTTAACTTATCTTCTATTTGTTTTTTTACCAATCCAAATAAGTGAAACTCACAATACTTTTTGTTTTGATTACGGGTAAAAACCTTGTTTAGAAGTTCAAGATTGCTTTCTATTGGAACAAAAGTAATTTTATTATCACCCTTTTCAAAAATAACAATTTGGTCATCAACAAAAGTTTTTTTATTGCCAAGTGAGTTAATATTTTTTATCACTAAATTGTCTAGATTTTCATTAGGACAAAAAATAATAAGGTTTTCGTTATCTTCAATAAAATGCCTGTTAATATCAAACTTTTCAATACTAATCTCTTTAATGCCTATAATATTAAAAGCACAAATTTTATAAAACTTAGCATAATCAAAGTTATATTGCCCATTAATGACATCATTTGAAAATATAAAAACCTTATATTCCATCTGTTATTATTCCTTTTTATCTTCTTTAGTTATATTTTCTTCTTTTTGTTTTTGCCCATCACTTTTTTCAATTTGAGTTACTTCAGTTTCTTTATCCTGGTTAATATCTTCGTCTTCGTCTGTTATAACAGTTCCCTTTTCTGAAGTAAAAACCTTTCTATTTCTTATTAGATAACTTGCTCCAGAATAAATTGTAAGAATTGTTGCTATAATTAAAATCATCATAAGAATATATCTTACAATAGATAGCGCATTATCATTACTTTCTGTTATTTCTGGAATTATATCTGTAAGGACAAAGCCAAAAGCCATATATAAAGTTACTGCAACATATTGAACTGTGGCTTTTATCTTTCCACCTTTGTCTGCTGCGAGAACTATCCCTTTTGATGCTGCAACTTGTCTTAAAGCACTAATTATAAACTCACGTGCAAGCATTATTATAACACAAGTAACACCAAGCCACTGAGTTGGATTGAAAACAGTTGTATAACCTTGAACAGGCACAGCAACGATAAGAAGCATACCCGTCATAATAAGCACCTTGTCTGCAATAGAATCAAAAAATTTTCCAAGGTCTGTTACTTGATTGTTTTTTCTTGCAAGATAGCCATCAAGAAAGTCAGTTAAACAAGCTATTATAAACACAATAGTTGATACCAATCTTCCATAAGGGATAAAATCTGCTAGATAGAAAAATACTATCACAGGTATTAAAAGCAACCTTACAAGAGTTATTTTATTTGGTGTATTCATACAATCTCTCCTTTATAATCACTACCATCAAAATCATAAATTTTAACTTTTATGTATGTATAGCAATTTATACTACCATTATCCACAAATCGCACATTAAAGTCAACTAAAGGCGACATATTTTGTGCATGACCTATATATTCTCCAGTGTTTGAATCAAAAGAATCAACAAGAACTTCAATAGTTTTACCTAAAAGTTCCCTCGCTTTATCTTTAACAATTTCATTTTGAAGTTTGGTTATTACTTTTACTCTACGTTTTTTTATAAACTCTGGAACTTGTTTTTTCATGAAAAAACTTGATGTGTTTGGCTCTCTTGAATAAGGAAAGAAGCCCGCATAA
This sequence comes from uncultured Clostridia bacterium, assembly GCA_944351415.1. Classification (GTDB taxonomy): domain Bacteria; phylum Bacillota; class Clostridia; order Christensenellales; family UBA1242; genus Caccovivens. Next base: position 55,773 of record CALVPQ010000006.1, read on the forward strand.
TCAAACTTGCTTTCTTTGATAAATTTACAAAGTTTTTTAAATTGTTTTCGACTCTCCCCTGGATAGCCAATAATAAATGTTGTTCTAAGAGAAATTTGTGGATAATTTGTTTTAATTTTTTCAATAAGCGAACGAGTTTCTTCTTCCCCAAGTCTTCTCCGCATACTTTTAAGTATCTGCTCATCAATATGTTGAAGTGGAATATCTAAGTATTTACACATCTTATCATTTTTGACAATAAAGTCTAAAAGTTCATCGGTAACTTTTTCAGGATAAGCATAGTGAAATCTTATCGAGTGAAGTTCTTTTATTTTTGATAGTCTGTCACAAAGTTTTATAAGACTTGGTTCTTTGTATAAGTCTTCACCGTAGCGTGTTGTGTCTTGGGCTACAAGTATAAGCTCTTTAACACCACGTGATACAAGGTTTTTAGCCTCTAGCACAAGTTCGTCCATATCATAGCTTACAAATCTTCCCCTTATTCGTGGAATTGTGCAATAAGAACAAGCATTGTTACAACCATCTGCTATTTTTAAATATGCGTAACTTGGGCTATTTGTTATCACTCGCTCATATTTTTTTATAGGCTTTGATGGTTCCATTCCATACAATTTTTCTATAATTTGAACAATACTTTCATTCTCTCGTAAATGCAAAAATGCATCAATTGTTGGGAAATTTTCTTTCATTGAATTATAGTTTCTCTCTGGAAAACAGCCTGTGACTATAACCTTTTCTATCACACCATTTTCCTTGAGTTTTTCCATCTCAAGAATATTCATTATTGCCTCTTCTTGAGCTGGCTGGATAAAAGCACAAGTATTAACAATAACAATATCAGAGTTTTCAACTTCATCTGTTATTTGAAATCCATAGCTTTTTATTCTACCAAGCATATTTTCAAGGTCAACTTTGTTTTTATCACAACCCAAACTTATTGCAGAAACAAGTTTTTTCGTTAGTTCTTCCTTAGTCATAAATATCTCCAAATATTGAGTAAAATTCATCTATAGTTATATAAACTGAACGTTGTTTTGAACCTTCCGCACTTGAAATATAACCACGTTCTTCCATCTGGTCAACTATTCTCGCTGCACGCGGATAACCAATAGCAAGTTTACGTTGAACCATCGTTGTTGAAGCGACACCATTATCAATACAAATTTTGAGTGCATTAGGAAGTAATGGGTCAACTCCATCTTTATCACCGCCACCATTTGTTGCTTTATTTGGATTATTTATTGCATTATTTGCTTCTTCATCAAATATCTCTTCATTATTTTCAGTGATAAATGTTACTATATCTTTGGTTTCTGGTGTGTCTATAAAGCACCCTTGAAGTCTTGATGGTTCTGCATCAGCCGGTTTATAAAGCATATCACCATAACCTAAAAGCTTTTCAGCACCTGTTGAACCTAAAATAACTTCACTATCCACCCTGCTTGCAACTTTAAAGGCAATTCTAGCTGGTAAGTTGCCCTTAAGAGTTCCTGTTACAACATCAGTTGATGGACGTTGAGTTGCAAGTATCAAGTGAATGCCTGCAGCACGGGCTTTTTGTGCTATTCTTCTGATTTTATCCTCAATTTCATTTTTAGCAACAGCCATAAAATCAGCAAACTCATCAAATATAATCACAAGATAAGGCATCTTTTTAACCTTGTTTTGAACAACCTTATCAAGTTTGTTATACTCACCTATATTTCTTACTCTTTCTTCAGATATAAGTTTAAATCGACGTTCCATTTCATCAACCGCCCATTGAAGAGCATTGACAGCTTTTGTTGGGTCTGTGATAACCCTTGGTATAACCATGTGTGGCAAGCCTTCATACATAGAAAGTTCCACTTGTTTAGGGTCAATCATTATAAATTTAACTTCATCAGGTGAAGCTTTATATAGAATTGACACAATTATTGAGTTTAAACATACACTTTTACCAGAACCAGTTGTTCCGGCAACAAGAAGATGTGGCATCTTCTGAAGATTACATACCTTAACATTACCAGTTATGTCTTTCCCAAGAGCAAAAGTTAATGGTGAAGGACTAAGTTGAAATTCTTTTGATTGCAACACATCTTTTATAGACACCTTTGCAACTTTACTATTTGGAACTTCAATACCAACAATACTACGCCCTGGAATTGGAGCCTCTATTCTTATTTGTCCATTTGCAGAAAGTGCATAGGCAATATCAGCATCAAGTGATAATACTCTTTTTACTGATATACCTTCTGGCATTTCTATTTCATATCTTGTAACAGTTGGACCTATAACAACATTTTGCACTTTGGCAGGAACTCCAAATTTTTCAAGAGCATTTTCAAGAGCAACTCGTTTCATTGGAATTTCGTCACCAATAATAGAAAGGTCATCTGACTTTGTTGTTATAAGGTCAAGTGAAGGACGAGTATATTTATACGGCTTAATCTTTTCTTGTGGTTTTTCATCATCGAGTTGAACAAAACGTTTTCTACGTTCTATTTCGTCTACAGGTTTTTTCTGTGGTTCAATTCGTTGAGAGTTTTGTTCATTTCTATTAAATTCTTTATCTCGACTTATATCAAATTTATTATTATTTCTTTCTAGTGGCTGTTCCTCTCGCCTTTCTATATTTCTTTCGTGTGATAGAATACTATCTCTTTCTCTTGAGATATTGTTTCTTTCTCTTGAAAGAAGGTTGTCTCTATTTGGAGTTACACTCTCATCAACGTTTATATCTCCACCATCGTCATCTTCAACACTGCTATAGTCAATATAATCCTTGTTATCATCACTTTTTATAGAGTTATCTTCAATACTAGCTGTTCGGTCATAAATATTATTTGAATCTCTATCAAAAGAGTTTGTTGTTCTATTAAATGCATTGTTTTGTTGAGAGGATTGACTTGGTTGAGATATGTTATTTATTGCAGCATCTTCTTCTCGTTCTATTTTTTCCTGCTTGACAACTGACCTAATTATATCTTCCGCTTCATTTGTTATCTCTTCAGGTTTTACGTCTGGCAGACTTCCACGGCGAAGTGATTGTTCTTGTGAAAAGTCATAGTTTTCTTCATGAACATAACTTGATGGCTTAACTTCATCATTATTTTTAAGAGCATCAATATTTCTATTTATTTCGTTTATTGTTACATTATTATTTGGAACATTGTTTGCTTGGCTATTATTAGCAACATAATCTCTAGACGAAGTGTTTTGGACTGCCACTTGATGTTGCTTTGGACGTTGTTGCATAAACTTTTCAATATCAACCTTTGGTGGTTGTAATAAATATTCTCTTATTGACATACCTTCAGGCACTTTGCCATTTTGAGCCTCTTCAGGGAATTTTATTGTATTGTTAAAATTATTAAATTGTGAGTCCTGATTTGTTTGAGATATTTCTTCATTTCTATACTTACTGTTATACCCTTTTCCAACAAGACCTAGTTTCTCTCGGGCAGAAAGCTCTCGTTTTTCTTCTTCAACTCTATTGCCATTAAACATAACATTATTTTCAATAGCTTCTTCTCTATGGAAAAGTTCTTGATACCTATTAGATTTAACTCTTGGATTTTCTATTTCTCTATTTTCCTTTTTCTCCTTTATTTGAAGCCTAATAGGTTTTTGCTCATTATTTGTTTTTCTAAGAGAAATAACTGCTTCCACAAAAAATGCAACACAAGCAACAAGTGCTATGGCAAGCACAACATAAGTTGCAGGGAGCCCCATAAGGTATGCAAGTGTAGCAGGCAAAAAACCTATAAGCATACCTCCTGCGGTAATTTGCTTAGTATAATTTAAAGCAAGAAATTGTCCATAAGAAAGTTCACTTGGAGAACCTATTATTATAAGTTGAATGATTGCCAAAAATAAGATTAAACTAAGCCCTAGAAAGATGGCATAACGTTTTGGCATAACATATTTTTTATTATTAAGAAGAGCAAGGGAAACAATAAACCCTAGCACTGTTAGTGGATAAACAAAAATGCCCAAAATTCCTAAGAAGAAATATTGCAAGGCTGGAATTAAACTTGTTGCAGAAAATAAAAAAACTAGAGTTGAAAGTGCAAGTAAAACCCAACCCACAATCTTTTTTACATTATTCTTACTATTACTATTTTTCTGTTTGTTTACTTGAAATGTTGCCATATTCTCCTTCTACTCAAATTTTTAAATTTTAAAAATAAATAGAGAGCAAAATATAAATTATAAATTCTCTTTATATAAATATAGCACAAAATAACAATATTGCCAAGCACAAATTTAACTTTTGAAAAATATTTTTTGTAGTATTATGCAATATTTATTAATTTTTGGTTTAAATTCTAAATTTTAAACATTTATACTTTTTAAGGACTTATAATACAGAAAATTCTTACTATAGCAAATACTAGTATGCAATGCAAAATATTATATGAAATAAACTTTATTTTATAAGCTATTATGTTATGTTTTTATAATTAAAATCAATTTTCCAGATTATTTATTTGTTAAAAAATAAAGTTTTTTTCTAAACACAGTTATTTAACTTTTTTATAATTAAAAAGAGCAAATCATAAAGTTTGCTCTTAAAAATTGCTATTCAATAAGTCCAATATTATCAGAAACTGTTGTTAATGTGAAACCATTTTCTATGAAGAAATCAATAATGTCTGGCAAAGCATCAATAGTTGCCTCTGTTGGGTGCATAAGAATCAAATCCCCACCCTTTGCATTCTTTGTTGCCCTCTGATAGATTAAATTTGAGTCATGGTCTCGCCAATCAATGGTATCGCGTGTCCACATAATAGTGTGATAACCAAGTTGTTCTGCACAGGAAACCGTAAGTTTATTATAAGAGCCGCTTGGAGGAGCAAATAATTTCATATCAACATCTAATAGCTCCTTGACTATTTTATGTGTGGTTGATATTTCGTTTAAATTTCCTTCTTCACTCAATTGGATATGGTCCTTATGGTGATAGCCATGATTTGCAAGCTCATGCCCTGCCTGGTAAATCTTTGTTAAATAATCTTCGTTTAAAACTGCCCAGGTTCCACCTATAAAAAATGTTGTTTTAACATCTTTATCTTCTAAAATTTGCAGCATTTCATCAAGGTATTCTGTTCCCCAATATACATTTATCATAAGTGAAACTTTGTTCGTTGATGTGTCTCCATTATAATAAACACCACTCACCGCCGTGGTTGGAATGGCATTAACACCTGCAATTACTGCAAATCCACCTATAACTGCTATAATAAGAGCTATTGCAAGATTACTTGCCCATCTTTTAATTTTTATTACTTTAAAATGAATTTTTTTCATACTTCAGTTTATTCAAAAACTTTTCGAAATATAACTCTAGAAGTATTATAAAAGCTCATTATTTATAAATTAAAATTCTTATATGAATAAGGAAAAACTGAAAAAGTATTAAAAATTAAAAATTTGATAGCAAATTTCTTCAAAAAAAATTTAGGGAAGTCAGTGTATTAACTAAATTAATCAATTTTGTGCAAATACAATTTAATATTTGCAATTTCAAGAAGTATGCGCCAAACTATTAATGGTTTCTTTTGACATAATTAACTCCTTTTGTGTATTAAATTTATTGTTAGGCTTCAGCTTATTTTTACACAAAAAGAGTTAATCTATTTACCGGTAAACCTAAATAATGAACCACAGATATTCTGAGGGTTTTATTTAACAACAAAAAAGACTAAGCAGTTTGCTTAGTCTCTTTTATGAATTAAATAATATATATCTTCTTTAAATGCACTCTTAAGTTATTGTAGCATTTCTTTG
>CALVPQ010000007.1 GCA_944351415.1 uncultured Clostridia bacterium
AATTAACTTCATCTTTAGTGACATAAATCTCTCCTTATTCTATTTTGCTAAAACTCGCCGTTTTTTATGCAAAAATCAAATTCGACATTTTTTGCAATTTATAACTTAATTATAATAATTTAGAAAAGTTCTGTCAAAATAATTAAGATACTTGTAGAGAGATAAAACAAATTTTAAAAAAATATTTCTAATACTACTTTTCATCAATAAAAATCTCTATACTGACAACTTTTTTATAAAAACAAATTTGTTAATTTGATATTTTGACATTTTTCTTTTAAAAGTGGCAGTATTTCTATTTTTTTTCTTCTATAAGATTTTTGTATACATTATCTGTGTGATAAAATTAGTTTTGTGAAAAATAACCTATTTTTTGTTTTTGGACTTATAATATTTGCAATTTTAATCTGGCTTTTCACATCTATTTGCATAAATTATAGTTATAAAAACACAGAAAACAATGTTACAATTTCTGAAAAATATGAAAAAGAAACTTTCATAACATTTTCTATGCATGAAAAATAGTTTAAATTATTATCCATATAAAACTGCAAAAACTTGCAAAAAAATACAAAATAATATATAATATTGTCACTATGCGAGTTATCAATCTATCATCAGGAAGTGACGGAAATATTACTTATATTGAAGCGGATAACACAAAATTGTTGTTAGACGATGGTTTGTCGTGCCAAGAAACAATTAAAAGATTGGAACTTATTGGAGTAAAGCCTAGTGAGCTTAATGGAATTATTATATCGCATGAGCATAGCGACCATATCAAAGGTGTTGATATATTCTCAAGTAAATTTAATTTGCCTGTTTATGCACACGAACAAGTTTGGCAAGGACTTGATGATAAGCTGAAAAAAGTTTCATCTCTTAACAGAAAACTATTTGACGGAGATTTTGAACTTCAAGACCTTACCATCTCTCCTGTCGAAGTTCCACATGATGTTAAATGCTTCGGCTTTAGCTTTTCTCAAGGCAATAAAAAAATTTCTGTAGTTACAGACCTAGGGCATACTACTGATAAAATTATACATTCAATTTCTGGAAGCCAAATTGTATACTTAGAGGCAAATTATGATAAAGAAAAGTTATTTAATGGCACTAAGTATCCCCTTTCACTTAAAAGACGTATTGATGGTCCTAACGGACATCTATCAAACAATGCAAGCGCAATGGCTGTTGAAAGACTTGCTATGAGTGGAACAAGGCAAATTATACTTTCACACCTGAGCAAGGAAAATAATAGCCCAGACCTTGCCTATAATTTTGTATGCACTGAGCTTAAAAAAGATGGAATAATAGAAGGACAAGATGTTAGAATTGATGTTGCAACAACCTCAAATGGTGTTTTCTTTAGGCTTAAGTAGGCTTAAATTGCTTGATTTGGTATGATTATATTAAAATAAATAGCTATTTTGTAAAGTTTTTTAAAATTACCTATTGAAATTACTCATAAAATATGATAAAATAATGATAACAAAATATGGAGGTAATTATGTCTAAACTTATAAAAGGTATGATAAATGAATTACTTGTCAACAAAGGTAAGGGAATTGATGATGTTATTCTCAGTAATATCGACACTGTTACAACTTTTGACCAAAGAATCTTACAGGCGAATTGTTTGACTTCTTTATTTATGCTTGACGTTAATAAAAATCCTAGAGATGGCTTTATTAGATATTGTGATGACCAGGAAGGTTATAGCAATAAGAAAAGTGTTAGAGTAGCTTCAATTCTTGCTGATGCACAGGCTTTCAAAAATAACTTTGACAGTAAAGATTTTGAAAACCGCAATGCTAAAAAATCTTCTATTGTTAAATTTATTGATGCAATAGAAAGCGACCAAGCAGGCTTTAAAGAAAAATACGGCAACGCCCTATTTGTTAAATCGCTTAAAGAAGTTGCAAGGCAAGTGCCAGATGCTCATTTTGCTGTTCAACTTTTATCTGCTCTTACACGTGCAAAGATAAAAGCTAAAGAAAATGATGACTTTGAAAAGATAAATGAAATTGAAAATGATTGTAAACCATTTGTATACTTAGCTTTAAAAGGAAGCAATCCTTTTAAAAAGCAAAAAGATATTCAAAATGCAGTTTTAAACACATTCAAAGACGAAAAACGTTATGAGGCCGCTGAATATTTTAGATGCCTAAGTATTAATAACATTATCAAAACTAAACTTGCAAGTGAAAATCAACTTAATACAAATGTTGAAGAAACAAATGCAAGTAACTCACTTTTCTATATTGGCTTAGATGGTTTTCAATTACACTTGATTAATTCAAAAGACCCTAACATCAAAACAAAAACCTTACATTCTGACAACTTCACAGTGCAAACTGACGAAAAGATTACTGACATAGTTAAAAATTGCGCTCTTATTAATGATGAACTGCAACCTACCCATAATTCTAAATACATTCAAAAAGCTCTTATGATGATAAATGATAAGGTTAATGAATTTAATGGGCAAACACAAAAGATTAAAAAATCTATTCATAATAAAGAAAACTTCCTTCAAAGTGCAATTGTATTCCTTATCCTTCTTGATGTTGAAGAAGTTAAAGATGACTACGACCCTATTGGTATCGCTCTTGCAAACCCTATTAGTGATATACTTTCTATGATGAAAGGTTCTAAACAACTTGACTCTCTTATCATGAATAGCTATAGAATTGCAAATAAAATTACAAGAGCAGAGCTTGGACAAACTATTTATGATAGATACTTTAAACAATTACCAGGAGTTGAAACAAATAAAGAAACTACAACTGAAGAACACAATACAACAGAAGTTTTAACTAAAAAAGCAAGAGGAACTGTTGGAACAAGTGTTGTTAAAAAACCTACAAATCAAGTTAAAGCAAACGTTCTCTTCTATAAAAAAATAACTAAGTCTTTAGTTGCTGTTTTAAGCAAAAAACAAGCAGAACTTAAAAAACTTGAAGAAAAACAACAAGCTTATGATGAAGCAAAAGCTGCAAAACAAAAAGCAAAGAAACTTTCAAAAGCTCAGGCTGAAAAACTTGCTGAACTTCAATCTAGATATGGCAGTGCTGATGCCCTATCTAGTATGATTGACGAACTTAAGGCTATGAATAGTGATATGGACTTCCTTGCAGACACAATGATAAAATCTATAAAGAAAGGCGAAGAACTATCTCTTGATAAAGTTAAACAATCAATGTTCTTGAGTGAAGAACAATATCAAAAGAATGCTGAACGTATTGAAAGTTACACTGAATACTTTGAATTTATAAAAGCTTTTGATAATGCAAGAAGAGTTCAGATGGCCGACATCTATGCTTATAGAGATTCTCATAAAGGAACAGCCCTTTACAAACTTCTTATACATCTTCCAGAACAAAGAGCAAAACAACTTGTTCGTGCAATAGCAGAAACTGAAGATGAAAAGACAGCTGAAGAGCATGTTGAAGTTGGTGAATCACACAATTAGAAATAAAAGCTTAATAGAAAAAGATTGCAATTTAATTTGCAATCTTTTTTTTAATAATAAATTTTTTTAGAATAATATAAGATAAATTTTATTAAATAAATAAAAATACAGCTAAAAAGTGTTTATTATTCCAATAATTTTATTAATCTTTTTTTATTTACTTTTTGTTTATTATATCAATCAAACTGATAACAAGAGCCTTCTCATCATTACTAAGCATATTAAATTTTCGCATAAGTTCATTATTGCCATCTTTTTCATTATCAAAAAACTGTGACAAAGATATTCCAAAGGCACTACATAATTGTTCTAATGTTGTAAGCGAAGGCAATGTTCCCCTTGAAAACATATTAGAAAGTGTTGATTGAGAAATTCCAGACTCATCGGCAAGTCTGTAAATCGTCCAATTTCTTTCCCTTCTTAACTCATTTATTCTCTTTAAAATATCCATGCTTTAATTATAATATACATTTTAGAAGTAAGGAGAAAAATATGGAAATAATTAAAGTTACACCAGAATATGTGTATATCGGAATAGATGATGGACAAGTTCTACAGATGAAAAAAACGATTTAGATTTTGATGCTAAGGTAGAAATGGAAGTAGAAAAATATATTTCTAATGACGAAATTATTATTGCACCCAAATATCCTAAAGAAGAAAGTAGATTACAAAAAAGTGAGAGTGATACATCTGAAAAAAGTATTGTTGTTAATGTTAATAATTCCAACGCTCAAAACTATGCACCAAAACCTGCTACAACTGTAAGCAGTGGAAAGGTTGTAAATAAAGTTATATACATTTTTCTGTATTCTTTTTTGTTGGACTATAGTTCCCGCTATTATTGGCTTATTTGATGGCATATCTGCTTGCTTTAAACCAGCTGATAGAAGAGGAAATATAATTATTGAATAAGAAAAAAGATTGCAAATTAAATTGCAATCTTTTTTATAAAATTATTTTTATAAAATTATATAATTTATTTAATTTAAAAAATAATTTATCTTATTATATTTTTCTATATTTAACTTATTTTTTATTTATTTTTTATTTTAAATTAAAATAATTTTATTTATTTTTTATATTTAATATTTTTTATTATTTAATCAACATATTTTTTAGATATTTGCCTGTGTATGATTTTTGGCATTTTACAACTTCTTCTGGAGTGCCTTGTGTTACAATTCTGCCTCCACCATCTCCACCTTCTGGCCCTAAATCTATTATATAATCAGCCGACTTAATCACATCTAAATTATGTTCTATAACAACAACAGTGTTGCCATTTTCTACAAGTCTATTGAGAATGGCTATAAGTTTTTTGATGTCATAGATATGCAATCCTGTTGTAGGTTCATCTAAAAGATAGATAGTTTTTCCTGTTGACTTTTTAGACAACTCTGTTGCCAGTTTGACACGCTGAGCCTCGCCACCTGATAGTGTTGTTGCTGGTTGCCCAAGTTTGATATAATCAAGCCCAACATCGTGAAGTGCTTGCACCTTATTTTTTATAGATGGTATATTTTCAAAGAACTTAAGAGCTTCTTCTACCGTCATATCAAGAACTTCTGATATTGTTTTCCCTTTATATCTAACTTCAAGTGTTTCTCTATTATATCTATGCCCTTTACAAGCCTCACACGGCACAACAATATCTGGTAAAAAATACATCTCAATTTCTTTTACACCAGCACCTTCACACGCCTCACAACGACCACCTTTCACATTAAAACTAAACCTGCCAGCAGTATAGCCCTTTGCTTTTGCATCAGGTGTGCTTGCAAAAAGTTCTCGAATGGCGGAAAACATACCAACATAAGTTGCTGGATTTGAGCGTGGTGTTCTTCCTATCGGTGATTGGTCTATATCAATAACTTTATCAAGTAGTTCAACATTTTCAAAACTTTCAAACTTACCAAGTTCTAACCTGCTATTATTTAATTTATTTGAAAGATACGGATAGACAACTTCATTTAAAAGTGAAGATTTCCCACTTCCTGAAACACCAGTGATACAGGTAAATACACCAAGAGGAATATCGACGTCTAAATTTTTAAGATTATTTTCTTTTGCTCCCCTTACCTTTAAATAATTCTTTGGTGTTCGTCTACTAGATGGCACTTCAATTTTTTCTTCACCTGTTAAGAACTTTGCTGTTATTGAGTTTGGTGCTTTTATAATATCGTCATAAGTTCCGTTGGCAACAATCTCTCCGCCATGAACACCTGCAAGTGGTCCCACATCTACAATCCAATCAGCAGCACGAATTGTATCTTCATCATGTTCAACAACTATTAAAGTGTTGCCTAGGTCACGTAGTTGACGAAGTGTTTTTATAAGTCTGTCATTATCTCTTTGGTGAAGTCCAATAGATGGTTCATCTAAGATGTATAAAACCCCTGAAAGTCCACTGCCTATTTGAGTTGCAAGACGAATACGTTGAGATTCACCACCAGACAAGGTCTCTGCAGAGCGAGAAAGGGTTAAATATTCAAGTCCAACATCTGATAAAAATTTAAGACGTGCTTTTATTTCCTTTAAAATACTATGAGCAATTTCTGTTTTTTCCTTTGACAAACTTAAATCATCAAAAAATGGTAAAAGCTCCCCTACTGACATTTCACATATTTGTGCTATATTCTTATCTTTTATTCTTACAGAAAGAGCACTTTCGTTTAGTCTTTGTCCCTTGCATGTTGGGCAAGTTATTTCTCTTACAAACTTACCAATTTCAAAACGAACATACTCGCTTTTACTTTCGGCAAGTCGTCTTTTTAAATTATTTATTATACCCTCAAAAGCCAAAGCTTTCTTTCCGTTAAAATGTTCAAAGGTTTTATTTCTTGCTTCGCTTTCATATAAATCTAGTTTTTCACCATTATTGCCATATAAAAGAAGTTCAATTTGTTTGCGCGGTAGTTTTGAAACAGGGCAATCCATATCTATATCATATTTTTTGCAAAGTGCTTTGATATATCGTTCAGCAAGCCCACCACTATCTACTCGCCACCCCGTTGCATTAAATGCTCCTTGATTAATCGAAAGATTGTCATCTTTTAAAATAACATCTTCCGATACATCAGAATAAACTCCAAGACCTGAGCATGTTGGACATGCACCATAAGGGGCATTGAACGAAAATAAACGTGGTGTGACTTCTTCAAGCGTCCAGCCACAATATGGGCAGGCATAATTTGTGCTGAAAAGTTGTTCTTTATCTTCATCAGCAACAATAACAAGCCCTTCTGTAAGTTTTACTGCTGTTTCAATAGAATCGGTTAATCTTGAATTTATTCCATCTTTAAGCACAAGTCTATCTACCACAACCCTTATATTATGCTTTATATTTTTATCAAGATTTATTTCTTCATCAAGCATGTATATACTGCCATCAACTTGAACACGGGTAAATCCTGATTTTTTTAAACTTTCAAATTGCTTGATAAATGTTCCCTTTTGCCCACGAACAATTGGAGCTAAAATTGTTAACTTACTGCCACTATTGTATGTTAAAACCGCATCTACAATTTGGTCGATAGTCTGTTGAGAAATAGGTTTTTTACAATGAGGACAATATGGGGTTCCAACACGTGCAAAAAGAAGCCTGAGATAGTCGTATATCTCAGTGACTGTTCCAACTGTTGAACGTGGATTATGATTTGTTGTTTTTTGGTCAATTGATATTGCTGGACTTAATCCATCAATAGATTCAACGTCAGGTTTTTGTGCCTGCCCTAAAAATTGACGTGCATAAGAAGAAAGACTTTCAATATATCGTCTTTGCCCCTCTGCAAAGATTGTGCCAAAAGCAAGGCTTGACTTACCTGAACCACTGACACCTGTGAATACCACTAATTTATTTTTAGGAATTTCTAAATCTATATTTTTTAAATTATTTTCTTTTGCACCCTTAATTATAATCTTATCTTTCATAAGTATATTATACCACCTTTAAATTAAAGTAACAATAAAAAATTAAATTGAAAAAATCAAAATAAACATAAAAAAAAATTAAAAATCAGTAAAATATCTAATAATTAAATAATAATTTTATAGATATTTATTTTTTTAATTCAAAAATATTGAATAAAAAATAAAATTATTATTTTAATAATTTTTATATAATTATAATAATTTTATTTATTCTTACCACGAGTAAGTTTTTCAAGTTGTTTACGAAGTTTTTGAATTTTATTTCGAAGTTCTATTGCTCGTTCAAAATCTAAAGCTCCTGATGCAACCTTCATCATGGCTGTAAGTTTTTCTATCTGGGCAGGGATTTCTTCTTTTTTAAGTTTTCCGTCATCGACTTTCTTTGTTATCTCAAGGCTATTTTTTACTTCTTTTATAATTGTTTTAGGTGTTATACCATGTTCTTTATTAAATTTTTCTTGTAGTTCTCTACGTTTTCTTGTTGTTTCAATTGCCTTTTTCATAGATTCTGTTTCAATATCTGCATACATAATAACCCGTCCATCTGCATTTCTTGCTGCCCTGCCTATAGTTTGAATTAATGCCCCTTCGCTTCTTAAGAATCCTTCTTTATCGGCATCTAGTATTGCAACAAGTTCTACCTCAGGCATATCAAGCCCTTCTCTTAAAAGATTAATTCCAACAAGAACATCAAATTCGCCTAAGCGAAGTCCGTTTACAATCTCTACTCTCTCCATAGTGTCAATTTCAGAGTGCATATACTTAGTTTTAAAATTGTGTTCTTGAAGATAGGTTGTTAAACTTTCTGCCATCTTTTTTGTAAGGGTGGTCACAAGCACTCGCGCATTGTGTGAAATAACTTTTTGAATTTCTAGCATTAAATCTTCAATTTGGTTCTTAATAGGTTTAACTTCAATTAATGGGTCAAGAAGCCCTGTTGGTCGTATAACCTGCTCAACAACTTGTCCAGCATGAGAAAGTTCATACTGAGCTGGTGTTGCTGAAACATACATCACCTGCCCTATTTTGCTTTCAAATTCATTAAATGTGAGAGGTCTGTTGTCTCTTGCTGCTGGCAGGCGAAAGCCATAATCAATAAGCGATTGTTTTCTTGCCTTATCACCATTATACATTGCTCGAATCTGCGGAAGTGTCATGTGGCTTTCATCTATAATTGTTAAAAAATCTCTTGGAAAATAATCAATTAAAGTATAAGGTGGTTCCCCTGGTTGTCTGCCATCAAAATATCGTGAATAATTTTCAATACCACTGCAATAGCCTACTTCTTTCATCATTTCAATATCATAAGCAACACGTTGACCTATTCGCTCAGCTTCTATTAGTTTCCCTTGTTTTGTAAACTCATCTATAGCAATTTCCCGGTCTCTTTCAATCTCATTTATTGCCTGTTCTAGTCTTTTTCTGCCAACCGCATAGTGTGTTGCAGGATAAATTGAAACTATTTTAAGTTCATTGATTAGATTGCCTGATACAGGCTCAAAATTATATATTTTCTCTATTTCATCACCAAAAAAACGCACTTTTATTGCTAATTCTGATTGGTTTGCAAGAAAAATATCAACTGTATCCCCCTTAACACGGAATGTTGAACGTTTAAAATCAATATCATTTCTTGTGTATTGAATGTCAATAAGGCGACTTATTAGTTCATCTCTATCTATCATATCTCCTTCATGAAGTGATATGTGTAAGTTGTAATATTCATCTGGATTGCCCAAACCATAGATACATGAAACTGATGCAACAATAATCACATCATCTCGCTCAAGAATTGAAGACGTGGCAGAAGAACGCAGCTTATCTATTTCATCATTAACTGCCATATCCTTTTCAATATAGGTATCTGATGAAACTATGTAAGCCTCTGGCTGATAATAATCATAATAAGACACAAAATATTCAACACGATTATGTGGAAAAAACTCTCGAAATTCATTACAAAGTTGAGCTGCTAGAGTTTTATTATGGGCAATAACTAAAGTTGGTTTTTTCATCTTTTGAATAAGGTTTGCCATTGTAAACGTCTTACCACTGCCTGTTACACCCAAAAGCACCTGCTCTTTTAATCCATCTTGAAAACCATTAACAAGTTTTTCTATTGCTTGCGGTTGGTCACCAGCTGGCTGATATTTAGAAATTAATTCAAAATCCATACAAAATTCCTTCTTGATATTTATTATATACCAATATACATAATTTTTAAAGTGATTTAGTGAAAATTTATAGCAAAAAAACTCTATTAGACTTTTATCAACTTTTAAATATTGCTTTTAATATCAAACCAAAAACAAAACTGACTGTTGCTAAAAAAATACTTCTTAAGATAAGCATAAGCATCGCCTTTTTTTGTTTTTTTGCATCAGATAGATAGGTTTGCCCTTTCTTTTTTAATTTTACACAATAAAAATAACCATTTTTACTATCAGATACCACAAAGTCTATATAATTTTGTAGAGATAAACTTGCCATAATTTCATCTATTTCACTTACAGAAAGCACGATTTTATTACAAATAGCTTTGGCAATTTCATGTGGAGAAATAAGGTATGTTTTCTTACCCAAACAAGTCTTACACAAATATTTTAAAACAAGTTTTTCTTTTCTATCTGGCATTGTAAAAATAATTCTCCTTATTTTATTTTTGCACAATACCAAAAAATTATTAGACTATGAGAAAAATTGGCTTAATTAAATCTGAAAAAATTTTATACGAAATAAAAGAAATTGTATAATACAGCATAAAACACTCAAAATAAAATATGCTTGACATAAAGTCAAAACTTGTTCTTAAAATTTTGATAAAAGAATGCCCTTATGGTTCTTATAACATCATAGAATCCAAGGACGTTATTTCTTCGCTTCCAAATAAGTATAAAATTGATATTGAAGGTCTAGAAAACATTCTTATATTTCTTGAAAGACAGGAATTTATTTCTATCAAATATGATGATGATGGTGTTTACTGTTTATGTGTGCTACCTTTTGGCTATGAAATTTTTGAAAATGAGGCTAACAAAAAACGAGAAGATAATAAAACTTCTCGTCTTTGGGTATATATTGTTTTTAGTTTTCTATCAGGTTTTCTTGGCAGTTTTCTAGCAGTAATGATTGCACATATTCTAAACCTTCATTGAATATTCGCTGGATATTTTTACTCTCCATGCTATATATCCCATCTTTGCCTACAATAAGTGAATCAATAAGCTTGCAACCAGAAAACTTAAAAACTCCTTTCATATTTTCATAAGAAATTTCGTCTTGTGTTGAGGCTATACAGCTGCCATCTGGGTGATTATGAACTAAAAACACAGCCGGAACTTTATAGGTTGATACAAATAAAGCTATTTCACGCATATCTATGCCAACCATATTAATCGTTCCACTTGCAAATTTTCTACCTCTTATAACTTCGCCGGCAGAGTTGACACCAAAAAGGTGCAACTCTTCTTCTTTTTTATAACGAAGTAATTGTTCAATATAGTCGTAAAAATCACCAATAGTTTTTAACGGCTGGGATTTTAGTTGCTCGTTTGTATAGTATGAGAAAATTTCTAAAAGTGCATGCAATTTTTGAGCAGCCATCTCTCCAATACCTTTAACTTGTTGCAAATCTTCAACAGATGCTTCTAGAACAGTTGGAATATCGTTAAATCTGTCAAGCAGGCGGTGTGCGAGAGGATTTACGTCCCCTCGCGGAAATATATAAAAGAGAATATATTCTAGTGCCTGCACTTTACTAAGTCCATCAAGACCAACCTTGTTAACGGTTTCAGTCAGTCTTTTTCTATGGCCATCATGAATGCACTTTTCTTTAGTTGTCTCTGCCATACAATCTCCTTTTAGTATTTAAGTCTGTCATAATCTGCTCCTGTCCAAGGGCTTCCATTTTCATCAACAGGGAATTGAGTCGCATAAGTACCTGTTAAAGTATAATAAGTAGTAGCATTTTCAAATATGTCATCAAAACCATTTGCACTTGTATTTGAACCAGTTGTAGCATCAAATCTTTGAGATTGACCAAAAGTTGTATCTCCTATCGAGGAGTAATTCCACCCGCCAACAGTTGCATATAGATTAATTCGCGATAAGCCATATCTACCTCTCGCACCAGATAATCCAATGATTCCAGCTTTTGATAGGTTGTTTTCTTGTCTAACAGTATTATCTTGTTTTGTTAAATATATATAACCTTTTCCACCTCTGTCTCCACCTCGACCGGCTGAACCTGGAGTAGGTAGAGAATCTGTAATGACATTTAAATTGTCCTCAGCTCTATAGCCTGAGCCACCTGCTCCGCCATTTCCACCGTCTCCTGTTTTTAAAATCCCGTTATTGCTCCAAGTTATATTATCTTCTATATTTTCATCAAAAATATAAATATTTTTACCACTTGAGCCAGAGCCACCATTACTTCCACTTGCACCATTTGAAGTTCCGCTATCTCCATTGCTGCCATCTCTTCCATTTGTAGCAATTATTACACCATTATTTTCAAATATGGCTTTTGAAGAAATTCCTTTAAATAATAATATATCATTACTTATATTAGTGGAATTAGTATTGGAATATATATTCAAAACAGAAGATATATTTACATAAGAAGTGATATCTACACTGCTATCCGCACTTCCATCATAATTTATAAGTGCACCATTATCTGAGTTAAATAATGCAATAGAGCCATAATATTCTATATTTATCAAATCAGCTTCAAAATCTGTAACACCTGACATAAATAATGGGTCTGAATATGTTTCACCGAGGAATTTGACATCTTTAATAAAGGTATTTTCCCCTGCCAAACTCTTATAGAAACTGCTTCCAAAATATGATATATAGTATCCATTTCCTATTATATTAACATTATCTTGTTTTGTAAATCCGCCAGCTATATTAACAAATGAGATGTCTTCCGTCAATATTATTGATAAAGGTTCTAACGGCTCAGTTACATCATTTACTGAACTATCATTTATAAATGGACCTTCTTGTGAATAATTGTCTTTTATGGTTATTTGAATGTTTATATTTGTGTAGGCATTATTTCTATTTGCAGTCCTATTTAAGAAGTAAATAAATTGAACATAATTATTTTCACCACTTTTAACTGAAGTTATTATATAGTTTTCATTTTCTGTTAATGAAAGTCCTGAATCAGTTTCAAATAAAATATTAAACTTAAATAAATCTTCATATAATATATTTAATTGATATTCTATTTGACGATAACTTGGCAAATATTTGCTTCCCCATTCATAATTAACAGCTGTTATATAATTTTCATATCCTTCTTCATCACTTATAGATTCAATAACCTGATAATCACTTGCAATATATAAATATTTAGTGTTTTCGCCTGTTATTTTAATAAGATTTTCCAATTGTATATTATCAATATATGGTAAATAACTGCTATTTAATATATCTCTTGCACTTATACTTTTTGGTGATGTAAAAGTGGAATTAGATAAATAAATAGTATCATTATTTATCAATCCATCTAACAAATAATCTTCCGAAGAAGGTATAAGTTCATCTAATCCATCAACTTCTGTCGTAAAATGCTCACCATTACGCTGATAATATTTAGAATAATTATTATCATTAACATTATAAGAGAATACTAGATTGTTATTTTCATCATAGAAATTATAGGATTTAATAATTTCTACCCCTATTGCATTACCATCTTCATCATATTGCATTGTTTCAGTTTCTGTATAGTTATAACTTATTTCCTTATCACCATCTACATAGAACGTGATTCTGTCAATATTTACGTCCTGAGTCTCACTTTCATAATCGATAGTTGCATTTACCATAAATTCACTGAAACCACCGTCAGAGTTATTCCTTCTTAATGATAATTGTAATGTTTCCGTGTCATCAGAACTTAAAATATAAGCTGAGCATACATTTACACCAAAATATATATCACTATAACCTTCTGTAACAGTTTGTGAGAATAAAGGTTGTAGATTAATATTACCTTCGCTTGTTACTGTATAAGGTAAAACTCCCGAATATAATATACCATTTTCTACTGATTCTATATAAATTTCAAATACAATTGCATCACCTTCTTCAACAAATTGGTCAAAAATTGTTATTCCTTGAGTCCAAGCATTAGTAGAATAACTTTCAGTATAACTAAAACTATAGGAACCATAATATACTCTAATTCCATTCAAAGTATATGATTTTAAGTCCGAATATTCAGCCAACTCTTTAAATGACACCGTATTGCCATTAATTACTAAATAATCATTATTAGTTATTATATATTGTTTATTTACGGCTGCTTGACCTCTAAATTCCCCTATTGTATCACCATCAAGATTTTTTATAGGTTCGGTGAATACTTTACTTACAATATCAGTAAATAAATCTTCTAATGTTGCCTTTTCATCAAAGTTATTTGTTATTGCATAGTATCCTTTTAAAATTGCACTCAAATCTACATCTAAATTTTCAACAGCCTCTATTGTAGTTGTAAATACTAGCTGTCCGTTACTTATTTCAACACTAAATTCATGTCCACCAATATTTATAGTGTTAAAGTCTGAAGATTTAGCCCAACTTCTAGTTGATTCAGAATATCCTAATAAAACACTTAATATATCTTCAGAATTAGGGTCTCCATTTAAAATTAATGTGTCCGCACTAGGTGTATTAAGGTCTATTGTGAAAGTGTGGTCAGCGCTAACTAATTCTGTAGAGGAAGAACTTGCTATTGTAGCATAATCAGATATAATTCCATTTTCAATATTTGTTACTAGTTCACTTATCAAAGTTCCTGAAATTGAAAGATTGTTATTTAAAACTGCTCCATCAAAGCTGAGCGTGATTACATCATTAGCTATGCTGATGGTATAAGAATAAATTGCACCACCATCTATTGTTATAGAACCTGTAGAACCTGATGTTTCGTTCCAACCAGCATTATTTGTATCTGTGTATGTGTATGTGACAAGTTTTTGCCCAGCTAACATAAGAGAATATGAAGAGCCAGCTATATATTCTGAAAAATCAAAACTATTAGTCATGTTAATAACATCATTACCTTCTATAGTTATATAGTCGCTTACCACTATCTCAGTATCTTCTTGTGCTTCTCCTATTGTCACTGTTAAATTACTTATAATACTTGTGGCATCTATTCCATCAAAAGTAAATTGGATTAAATCACCAGCAATATTGGTTGTAGTATATTGATAGCTTATTCCATCTATTGTTATAGAACCTGATGTTTCGCTCCAACCAGGATTATTTGTATTTGTGTATGTGGCAAGCTCTTGCTCACCTAACATAAGAGTATAAGAATCACTTACAGAGTCTCCAGTAAAGTCAAATTTGTTTGTTATGTTTATGATTGCATTGTTACTTATATTTGCATAACTATTGACAGTTCCATTTGTTATTTCCTCTGTATTTTGAGTTATTTGTGTTGCAGAAACTTTAAGATTATCCGCTAAATATTCGCACAAATTTCCTGCAAGAGTTTCAGTAGCACTACTATTAAGATTTAAATCTGTAAATACAAAATTCATAGTAGAAGAATCTTGCTCTGTTATCAAAGTACATTCCTGTCCCTCAATGATTATTGAATCAATATCATTATTAACTGACCAGCAGCCACCCTCAAGTGAATATATTGCAATATCGTTTCCGTCTAAACTAACTGTATAAGAGTTATTTTCATAGACCACTCCATTTGGTTCAAATATATTTGTCACACTTATGTTTATATCACTTGAGTATTGATGATTGCTTACTTCATAAGTGATGTCCCCATACCAAGAATTGCTACTATTACCATAATCTATTGTTCCACTATCACTAACTGAACCACCGCCAGATATTGCTTCTTCTGCATTTCCTGATACATTGCTAAATGAAATATCATATTTCAATCTATCTTCCTGAGCACTCACTGAAAAATAGTAACTCTTATCAGCGAACTTTTGATTGATAATAGTTGTTATATTATTAACATAAGCTTCTCCTGAGCCAAATCCATTATCATCTGTTATACTATCTTCAATATTAACAGTAATAGGAGCATCTTCACCTTCTACTTCTAATGTTGCATTTGGTGCATAAACCAAATATCCTTCATCTGTTAAACCAAAATAAACAAATTTTTCACCTTCATCTCCTACAACTTCAATATCAGGTATATTTTCGCTATCTTCTGTGTAGTAAGCTTTAATAACATTATTGTATACAGTTCCAGACATAGTAGTTAATTGGAATATTCCAACTGGTTGTAAACTTGTTACACCGCCTACCTCTATTCCAAATGAATAGTTATCTATATAATAATAATTAACTGAAGATGAATCAAAAGATAATAAATTATCATAATTAAAGATAATTGAATATTCAATATCATTTACAAGTTGATACAAACTATTGCATGTAAACGTTATTTCTGTAGAACTCAAGTTTTGGATAGTTACATCTAAACTTGTATCTCTTAATGTGCCATCTTCTGTTTGATATTGACTGGTTGCAACTATATCATAATACGTTGTGTCGTTTATATATGGAATATCACCTAATTCAGCTGTTATTTCATATACATAAATACCTGAATTAAAAATAGTATTTAGATTATTCGAGTCTGCTAAATAATAGGATTCACCAGCTATTTCCATTGTTCCAGGATTTGAACTTGAAGAAGCCCTTGTATTACGTTTAATAGACTCTCCGCTCCCAGATTGACAGTTAATATAACTAGAATCTAATGAGGAAATATATCTGCTATTTGTAGACGGTAAATAATTACTTAAATATGAAGAGTATATATCAGAACAACTTATGAAAGCATATTCATTATTCTCTACTTGTGGATTAACTTCTATCGTAGGATTATGCCCCCAGTTTGAACCGCCTATTACCAACCAACCATAGAAATGTGCATCAGTGTACCACCCTGTATAACTTATAGTAGTTCTGATTGGAAGTGATATAATAAAACTTACAGGAAGTCCAAAACCATTATATGCATTAACATATACGTTAGCTTGTTCACCATCAGATGGTTCAACTACTGTTGTTGATACCGAAAGACTTCTTCTTATTGCTTCATAATAATTATACCATAGATAAAATTTAAAGAGACTAGTTTCTGCACTATCTGACATTTTAGCCTTTGAAACATCTATTTGTGCTTTAATCTCATTTTCATAGTTCCAAGTTCTGATTGTGCTACCAGAATCAAATATAGTGCCATTCATATAAACTGTTTCTTCATTTGTAGTTCTATATTGACTACTAATAATCTCGCCTTCATCAATATCGCCAATAGCATAAGCCCAAACATTTCTGTTATTTGTTTGTATCATTTTTAATACTTTATTAGAACCCATTTCCCACACAAAGTCGGTTATTGGGCTTGCTCCTAAGGCTTCGATAGAACCTTCGTTATAGCATGTATCAACTGTTACGTTTGCTCCCTCTGCTCCCTTTGCTATAATACCTGCTGCATAAGATCTTCCTTCTAAACCTTCATCTCCAGCTTCTCCATTATTTTTATTTCCAGACTTGATTGCACCTGAATTGTATGAGCCTTTTATGTTAAGAGCTGCTGCCTCACTATAGCCTGCAATACCACCAACATAATAGTCGCCCTTTACATTTGACAGTTCAGATGATGAAGCATAATTTGCCATAACAGACGTTGCATTATAGCTGTATACAATTTCATTATTCTCACCAACAGTATTACCTACTATACCACCAACATAATAGTTTCCTGTTGATTCACTAGAACTTCCACCGCAGTTAACATTGATTGGTCCATAATTTGAGCAGTAATTAATAGTTGAATTTTCTATACGACCAACAATACCGCCAACTTCAATATTTTCTGTAGGCTTATTTGTTACATCTATCTTCACAAGATTTGTAACTGTTGAAATTACTGAGTTATAAGCTTCATTTGCAAGACCACCAAGAACACAATAATTCACTTCACTTTGATCTTGACCTTCACCAAGTCCTAACACTCCAAGCGATGAAGAACTTGCTGAGCCTGATATTGTCATATTTGTTATATCAGTATTATATAAAGTCGCAGCAAGAACACCCTTTCTTGAGACAGTAGAGTCTGTAAGTCTAAGATTTCTTACTTTAACTCTTCCATTATTAACCTCAGTTGTGGTTTCAGTATTATTTTCTCCACTAGTTATACCTAAATATTCAAACAGTGAATTATTTAGATTCTGAATAGTCTTTTCATTTCCATCGAAGTCAATAAGTGGGTTATTCATTGTAATGCTTGTCCAGTTTTCACCACTTTCCGCCGAGTAATATGTTTGTGAAATGTCTATATTATTCCACAATACAAAGCGTCCATTATTGTTAGTATTTATGCTTGCTATTTTTGCAAGAACACCAGCATTTGGAATGATATAGTAGTAACTATTACTATCGGCAAAATTAGGTCTTGTGTTATTTGGAATTCTCGTATATTCAGTTGATGTTACATAAGAGTCGTATCCTTCTTCACCTTCAGGTTGAGTTGTTCCTGCAGTTGCATAAGAAGACACCTTCATAAAACCAAATTTAGTTGTAGGATAACCATAATTAAAGTCATACTCGCCTTTATCGTAGTATTCTGAATCGAGTAAATCTCCTGAAATTGCATTTGACAAATCATCTGTTTTTTCTTGTCTTTTAGTATCGGCATCAATAGTTAACTCTACATCAAGAGCGTTGCCATCATAATAAGACTCCTCTAAATTATAATCTCTTATATTTTCATCATCGCCAAACACTGCTATATTGCCACTAGGTGCATCAGATGATGTATAATCATCTAGTGTCATATCAACGATAGAATATGTATTAGAAATTTTTGTATTGTAAGCTCCTGCAGTTACTGCGTAGATATTGGCATCAATATAAGATGAAATACTTCCAGTTGTGTATGAATATAGGATAAATTTATCTAATTTATAAGATGACGAACTTAATCCTGCTAGTCCATAAACATTTCCATCTGCACCTGCTCTATATGTGATGTCAAGTGATGTTGTTGCAAATATAATCTTACCTGAAGAAACATTTTCAACAAGACCGGCAACATCAACTTTAGTTGTTCCGCCAATATTCATTTCACCTTTTACTTGAACAGCAAAAACTGTTGTATTATCAGTCATTGTGTTAGCAAGTCCTGAAAATACTTTTTCTTCATTTGTTAAATCTTCGTCTCCATTATCATTTTCTGTGTTAATGTCTAGATTTATAACTAAGCCTGAAACGTAAGAATAACCATTTAATGATTCGATAAATGATTTATGCTCTTCTCTGTTGTTGTTATCTAGCCTATACTCTATCTCTCCACCATTTCCAATAATTGCTACGTTAGTAAGTGCTGTTTTTACATTTGATGTGTCTGAATCAGTTTCTGTGTTAAATAATCCATCTACTATATTAAGTTGACTTGTGAACGGATTGCTTGAAGAAATTACATAATAGAGTATTCCATTAAATAATGTTATATTATCTCTATTATTTTCTGCATCTTCTTCTGCTTGGTCAGTATCAGTTGAGGTAGATGTTTTATTACCTGTATAGGTGCTTGAATTTAATGTTATAGGATTAAGCTTCGTTCCTATTTCTGCAGAATGGTCTTGTGAATTTGTATAGTTATCGCGCTCATATATAGTATAATTTCTAATTAAACTTGCAAGATTACTTTCTCCTCCTGCAATAATATCATTTTGACTATTATCATTAAAACCATAGCCGTCTGAGACATAAGCAGAAGTATAACCAACATCAATACCTCTGGCATCAACAGTTAAAGTTACTAGAGAACTATAGAAATTGCTGCGAGAGACTGATTCTGCAGATATGTTTGTTCCAAATAATGCATTATTTGTGCTGTTTTCACTTTCCACATATCTTGCATTATGGCTTGTTGTTAGTGAATAATTGTTGCTTGCAACTATTTTAAACGGATTATTATTAGTGCTTCCTGAAGAAATCTCTCCTATAAGGCCACCAAAGGTATAACTTTCAAGTTTTTGTAAAGTATTTTCTCTAGCTGCTTCGCTTAATTCAACATCGTTTATATTGTCGTATTCTACAAATACATCACCATAGTTATAGTTATTTGAAATGGTTACATTTGTATTAGTTGAATTAAATTCAGCATTCCCTGTTTGTAATGTTCCTATTGTTCCACCAGCTACAACATCTTTTGACGTTACACCAAATACTTTAAGAACTCCACCAAACACTCCATTTTGAATTGTTATATTATCTTCTTCTTTTAAGAAATTTACAGAACCAACTATTCCACCGAAGTTAATATTTTTAACACTTGAGTAAACAGAGCCTATAAAGTTTATTGTGTTTTGAGTTCCATCTCCAATTTGAATTTGTGATGCAACTGTTGTTGTATCTGCACTTGTTGAGCTATCAGATGAATATATTGAGCCAATAATTCCACCTACATTTACAGCATATTCAGTTTGACCTCCAGTAACACTATCACCTTGCAAAACAACTATTCTTGCATTTGAAACAATATTGTTTGTAATTGAAAGTGTAGAAAGATTGCTGTTTGCAGCACTAACACCATCAAATAAACCAATTATTGAACCAACGTTAAGTTCTTTATCTATTGGAACTTTAATTCTTATGCTTTCACCATTTTCATTAAGGCTTGTGAAAACTGAAGAACTGCCACTGAATACAAATCTAGCATTAGTATGCCCTACAAGAATACCAATATTTGCATTTCCTTTTATACCTACAACATTTTTTCCGTATTGAGCTGGGTCGGACATATAAGAAATAAATTCATCTTCTGATATATCGTCTTCTTCAGTTGTGTTATTGATATTAAGTTCTCTAACAGCAGTTGTTGCAATTTCAAAGTTAACTGTGTCTATATTTCTAATATTCGTTGGACTGCCTCTCAATTCTCCTGCAAAGCCACCTGCAAATAGGTCATTTATATTTGAATCTTCTTGTTCAAAGTAAAGACCACCATCTATAACAGAACTATTTAAGTTTACACTTTCAAGAGTTGATGTGCTTTGTCCAAAGATAAGTCCGGCATAAAGCGTTCCTGTTACCTTTACGTCTTGGTCTATTATCATATCAATTCCTACTGAGATTGAGGAACCGCGATAATTACTAATACTATTTACACTTGCATTATTACCAATAAATCCACCCATATATAGGTTTTCTATTTCCAAGCCTTCACCTATAGAAATAGTTTGATTTCCTGTATTAGTAGAGGTTGCTAGCTTAGTTATATTGTTTATCGTAAGCTCTGTATCAAGAGCATCTGTAGTTCTTGTTGCCTTTCCAAAATAACCACCAATATTAACCTCAGTTAATGATATATTATTGGTTCCTTCTGACACATTATTTTCTTTATTCAAACTTAGTAAATCACTGTTAAATGAATATTCAATACCCTCTACCCTAAGAGTAGATATTGAACTGCTTTGATTTAGAGTTCCTGCAAGTAGACCAATGTTTAAATCTATCTCATTATCACCTTCTAAATTAGGAACATCAATGTTTACTAATCTTATTCCAGTTGTGTTTGTTGATGTTATTAATATATTTGATAATGTTGAACTTGTGATTGTTGGAGCAAGTAGTCCAAAGTTGTAGTCTAATGAACTATTGCTTGCAACAGTAGACCTAACTGGAGAATTTATTTCAATTTCCAAATTAGATAAAGTTGCCTCTGTTATACCACTAGTAGAGAATAATCCTGAATTATTATTTCCATTTGTATCAACTTCAATATCTCTGCCATTTCCTGCTTGATAAAGAATACAAACATTATCCATATAGAAACCAGCACCTGTTGATTCAATAAAGCCTTGTGATGATACAATTCTTACTCTTTCACCTATTCTGTCTGGGTCAGCTGTTACAACATACTCTTCACTACCCAGTATTGTGCCTGAAAAACCATTTATCTTTTGAATAGTATTGCTTTCAAGTAATGATGATATATCAATATCTGAATAACTGTCACTGCTTTCAGCTGATGTTCTTCCTCTGACAATAACAGTTATATCACTATTTGCATCTTGCAATCTTTCAAATACAGATATTATGCTCTCTTCATAGGCATCAAGATAAATGTAGTTTGTTGTGCGTTGATACCTTATTGTTGGGAATAAGTCTTCGGTTGCATGTTCCCAATGATTACTATCCCAAGCCCCCGAACTTAAGAAAGCTTGTTGTGTGTATGTGTGCCCAACACTTGAATCAACGAAATTGGCTGGAGATGCTATAGCATATACTCCATTTATTTGTTCCAAACTTATTGAGCCGTCTACATCACCAAATAGATTTAACGTTGTTCTGAAACTATTGAATGAATAACTATCATAGAATGCTACAGTTGGAACAATTCCACTTCCATCTTCTGTTGTGAGTTGTATTATTGATATATAAGATGAATAGTCTTCTATAGTTGATAATCCATTAATTTGTGAATCAACATCTTCATTTGCTTCTAGTGCTTCTTGTGAATCAAAGGCTGAGCCTAAGATAAGATTAGTTTTATATGAATAAGAGATATTCAAAGACTCAGTTACAGGCAAATATGAGTTTGTTTGATAATCATAGTTAGAGATAGCATTAACGGCATTTACTGCAAGTAGTGCAATTCTATTTCCTGTGCCTATTGACGCACCAATAATTCCACCTGCTGTTATTATGTCGCTATCTCCATCTTGTCTTGCTCTTACATCACCTGAGGCATATACTTCATTAATAAAGTATTTTGTATATGTGCCTTCTGTAAACAAATCTGTTCTTACTTGATATGACGTTGCATTTGATAAATCAATACCACCAATTACACCACCAGCAAAATCTGCCACAATACTTGCCACATTTAATTTAGAGTATGAAATTTCAAGCAAGCCCGAGCCTACGTAACCTGCAATACCACCAATATATTTTTGTGAATAGCTGCTGTTTGCTAGATAGAATAAATCAATAGCACCTCTTTCTGCTGCAGTGTTGCCAGTATAGAATGATTGCAAACTATCTTCTATACTTTCTTGAGTTGCATCATCATAAACAGAATATACTCGGCTTAATGCGCCAAATGATTGTCCAACAACACCACCCGCAAAATATTTTGTGGCTATAATGTGAGATTCATTTTCACTTGACGAGCCAGTTATACTTATTCCAGCATCTCGAACGTTTGTTTGGAAACCTGTAAGTCCGAATATACCACCAGCCACTTGACCTTGAACATATACTGTTCCACTTACTCTTATATTGTTTATAGAATAGTTTTCTGCTTGGTTTATATTGAAGTTTCTTGCTGAATTTGAGAAGTTATCAACAAATCCTATTACAGAACCTGCATAAGAATAGTTGGAAAGTTGTGTTACCACAGGAGAATTTATAGATGTGTTATAGTTTAAGCTGTTGCTGATATTATTTCTTGTGTCGTTTAGCTTAGCAATATCAAAGTATGCATCTTGTGTTGATAGAGAATATCTACTTGCAATTACATAAGGATTTGTTACAACAATATTCTTTATAACACTATTTCCAAACGAGAATCCTGCTAGTCCACCGGCGAAATTTAAACCTTCGACTTGAGAATTTTCATTAAATGTTATTTCTATGTTAACAATAATTGAATCCTTAATATATCCAGCAAGTCCACCAACCATTACTGATGAGCCTGCAACCACTTGATTTATTTCAATATTTAAGTTGCTTATAAGAGGAACTGAGTTGTTTCTGCTTTCTATAGAGGCAAATAACCCATAAGCTATATTTCTGTCATCTGAAGCTTCCGATGCTATTGATATGTTGGAAATTGTAAATCCGTTTGCATATAATCTTCCAGCAAATGCTTTTGTTGTTGATGGAAGAATTATTGATTCATTTACAGTTGAAAGGTCAACATCTGCAACCATTCGGTAACTTCCCCATACAACACTATTGTTATAATTTTGTGCAATAGGAGTTGATGTTGAATTTCCCATAACTTCCACGAAATCTTGAGCATCGGTAATCAAAATTGGATTGTTTTCTGAACCAAGTGCAGTATCTATTTCACGTGAAGAGTCAGTAAATTGCAAAATTGCATATCTGAAGATATATTCGCCTTCCTCGTTCTCTGCTGTTGCACCTTCATAGCCTGAATCTTCATCAATATAATATGCATATCTGTGAGAGTATGATTGAAGATTTGCTTCTATTAATGTTACTCCATCTTCTGTTATTCTCCATACACCATCACTTTCACCATCTGCAACTGCAAAACCATAGAAGTAAGTTGACATTGAAGGATTTGATATTAGGATTGCACCTGTGCCATATTGTGATTCTACTGTGCTATCTTCCGATGTGTCTCCACTATAGCGTTTATTGAAGAAATAACAATTTGTATATGTTCCAAGAGCAAGCAAGTTACCATTTTCATCAACACCAGAGAAGTTCATCTGAGTTGCTCTTGAATTTGCAATCTGTGATGCCGAATAACAAGCTTCTATTGTGCCTGAGTTTTCATATACAAAGCCTGATGCCAAATATACACGAACTGTGTCTGTTGAGTTAGCTATCAATATATTTGAATAACTATTTTGAATTGTGCCTTGGTTGTCATTTACAAAACCTGCAATTATACCTAGTCTTGATTTTAATGAAGAACCTTCATAAGCAAAGGTTGAATAGCCACCTTCTTCTATAAGGCTTTCATCAGTTGGCACACCTTCGATATAACTCGTTATGATTTTACCATTATTTGTGCCTACAAAACCTGTTGTGTTGTAGGTTGTTGAATTTGATTGATTTTCCATATCAAGGAGTTTGACAAAAGATGCCGCTATTGTTCCTGAGTTTGAAAGAACAAAACCAGCCATATCGCCTTGACCTATTATATAGAAAGTATCAAGCTCTAAAGTTGATGCATAAGTATAGCCAGTGGCAGAGCCGTTTAATGTTTGCTCATCTCCTAGTATTGTTATACTTTCGCCACCTACTCTAGAATTTGTTATAGAACCTTCATTATTAATTACAAAACCTGCTATTTGTGGCACAAACGATGAATTTTGAGTTACATAAATATTTTCTGTTGTGTTTGCACCTCTGATAAATTTAACATTAATTCCTGATGGGTTGTTATGTGCAGTTGTTGCCGGAATATTAACAATATCGCCCATTGCAACTTGTTCTGTATAGTAAGAAACTACTTCACAGTTTGTGATTATACCTTGATTTGTTATTGCAAGCCCTGCAACATTTATTGATACATTGCTATTATTTGAGAATGATGCAAGGTCTATTGTAAGCTGTCCACCATTATAAACATTTACCCTAACATTTCTTAATGTTGTTGTTGATAATACCGTTTCAAATAATGCGAAATTTACTGAAGAGCCTCCTAAAGAATCAAGGTCAAAGCTCTTTATATAAATTGTATAGCCATTTCCATCAAGACTACTTATTAATGATGTTGAGAATGGTGTGTAGTTTTCAAGAACAATATCATTCATTAAGATGTAATCTTCAGCTGAAAGTGTTTCATTGTTATCATAGTTGTCTGGATTTAAGTTCTTAAATTCTGTTGCATTTGAAATTGTTACTGGAAGGTCTGGGTCTGAATAAGTTTGAACATTGATTGTGAAGTATGTGTTATATACTGTTGGCTCACTATTATCACCTAAAGATATATAAGTTTTTAAAACTAATGTTTCACTTCCACCCATTCTTGTTCCTGTGACAAGAACATTTTGTGATGAAATGTTATATCTTCCGCCAACCTCACCATCTTCATTATCCACAAATTCAAATCTAACAGCTGCGTCATAGTCATCACTTTCAATAGGAATTTCTTCGCCATCAACAACAAACCATAATCTTTGTTGGATTTGCAGTGGGTTCCCATCTTCATCATAATTTATAGCATAAGTGTAGTAATCTAGACTTTCACTTGTATAAGATGCATAGTATTGATATTTTTGGAAGTTTGCTCTGGCTTGATTGAGTTCTTGAACTTTGTTTATGCTTGCACTATCGCTGGCATCATAATTGTATGTTTCTGGTAAAAGATTGTATGTAACATCAAAAGTTCTGCTTACACCATACCAAACTTCTAAAGTATTATTCTCTGCATTGTCTATTTCAATATTTTCTTGGTCTATCTTGAAATCAACAAGCACAACTGTTGCTTGTGTTGTTTTTGGCTCAAGCACTCCATTCAAGATTCTTGAAACTTGTGCTTGAATATAGAAAGTTTTATTTGCAGAAGCTACATCTACATTTATGTTTGCAGTAAGCATTGCTGTGTAGGTTTTAATGCCTGTTATTGGGTCAGCCGCATGTTCTGTAAGTGATGAGATATATATTCCGCTGATGCCTTCACCATCAAGAACAACACTATCAACAACTTGGTCTTCCCTTACCTGAATTTCAACTTCTGCAGTTGAACCAAGTGCAAGATATGCAACTGAACTGCCATCAATAGAGATAGTTGGTTCATTTAAGTAGCTTATTGTTAAATAGTAGTTTACACTTGTTAGAAGGTTGCCTTCACTCTCATAGAATGATGCTGTAAATTTAATAGTGCTATCTGAATTTACAGTTGAACTTATTGCAACCCTAACATAAATTATACCCAATTCTTTTTCTTGTGCTGTTGGAGTAAATCTGATGTAGTTTCCTTGTTCATAGTAGTTAGAACCAGTTGAAGGAATAAACGTTGTGTTATCCTCACTATTTGACCTTAAAAGTTCAAAGCTTACGGCACTTGCCACAGTTGCCCCACTATAAGATAGAGTCATGTAGTCATAGTATGCAAATGATGGGTTGATATTTATTTGCATAATAGAACTACTTCCCGGAGAAACAACCCCTGTTTGGTCTCCCTTTGTGTGTTGAGTTACATAAATTCCTGAACTTTGAGTCCATACTGACCTAGATATTGTGTAATTTGAAACATCAATACCTGTGAATTGTTGTTTTGTAAGTTTAAGTTCAATACTACCTGCACTGCCATTTTGTGTGTTTTGGCTATCACTTCCACTATTACTTATAAATGACACATTGAACGTCATATCTTCATCTACTTGAGTTTTATAGTTAGTATGTATAGAGAATGATATATTAAATATATAGCTATATATACCTGTTACATCATCATAAGAACTATTTTCTAAACTTACTGTTGCAGTTAAACTATAATTTTCTGTTCCAAAATCCTGTGGAAGAAGATAGTTATATACAATATATACACGTTCTTCAGTCTCTTGTGAAAGGCTTTCATCACGGACTACTTGAAGTCTATCGCCATTATAGCTTATTGATGGAACAAGACCATATTTATCAGTTTCTGCTGTTGTGTTTAATTCAACCCTAACTGCTGCATTTACTGATGGTGTAAGTGGAAGGCTTTCGCCTGTGTATTCATAAGAAATTACTCCATCAACTGGAACGATTGTAAATGTCTTTGCAAATTCTTCATTGATAGCTGTTTGATATATATTATCTTCTGTAATTACCGGATTAAATGTTACCTGAGTTGAACCATTTTCAACATTATTTGCTGTTACAGTATAAACAGAATTGCTTATCTTTTCAAGAGTGATGCCCATGTTGTTGCCAAGGATAGCAATTTCTGACGTGAGTTCTATATTATTTTGAACAAGCTCGAATATTTGTCCAGAATTACCCAAAATAATGGTTGTGTTTTCATAAGTAAATATATAATCTCTTGTTTTTGTTTTTTGAAGGTATGTTGTTGAACCATCTTGAACTTGATACGTGTTATTAGCACTATCAGTATAAGAAATAATCATCTGAGAAAAGCTTGGCAATACTTTTATCAAAATCACTTTATTATTTTCTACATCGTGTTTTGATGATATTGTCAATACGACATCACCAGTTCCTACAACATTTAGAGAGCTTCCTATCACTCTAACAATAGCTGTGTTTGATGATGTGATTATTATATTGTCTGTTATTTCCTCTCCTACAAGTTCTGAAAGGCTTATAGTATTAAGTTCATTAAGGTCGTTTTCTTCTGAAGAAGTCAGGTCATTTGCACCTGAAATAATCTCATAATAGAATAAAATACCATAGCTACTTCCATTTCCATCAACTTGTAATGACTTATAATAGCCATTATCTATAAATGTTTGAACATTTTTTGATGATACATCTGTGACTTTTTCTTCTTGATAGAGGTTAAGATAGTGTTTATTTCCGCCGTTTACATAAGAATGGAAATTTTCACCAGTTGACACTAGATTTGGAGAGTTTTCGTTGTTTGTTCCTTCATAATAGTAAGTTGAAATATAACTATCTTGTGCATCATAGTATGAATAATAGAAATCTGAATTTTCTGATGCTGAACCAGAGATTGTGTTATCAACATTACCATAGTAGTTTGATACATTATCAATAACTGCAAAAGAGTAGTAAATTGTTGATTCTCCTGAAAGAGTTCCAACTAAAGCACCCTTAAATCCATTGCCTTGGAATACTGATATATGTGTTGTTGTGAATGAATCTATATTATAGTTATAGACATAGGAATGGTCGATTAATGAATTTTCACTTGCTTGCCCTACAAGACCACCAACAATATAACCTGTGAATGTGCTGTATACAGTGTTTTCATTGTTGTTTCTATCAGTTAAATTATAAAATTCTACTCGAGAATATGATATTGTTCCGCTATTTTGCCCTACAAGACCACCAACCGTTGAATTTGGTGCACTTATTGTAAGCCCAAGCACTGATGAATTTGTGATTGTTCCATAGTTTGTTCCAACAAGTCCACCAACAAGTCCTGTTCCGTTTGACGAGAGCAGACTTGAATAAGTTTGATAAACATCAACAGTAACATTTGTTAATGTTCCATTATTTTCGTTTGCCACAAAACCAAGACCATTAACATTTCCTGAGAAGATAATATTTCTTATTTCAGCGGAAGAACCAATAGTATTGGCAAAATTTGAACCATTAAGTGATACAGTTATAGTATCATTATAGCCCTGGAGCCCACCATTAAACTGAGTAATAGGCTGTCTATTCGCACTTCCTGGGATTTCTATACTATTCATTACAGTGTAGTATAGTTCTGGATTAAGGTTAATAAACCCTTCTTCATCGTAAATTCTATAAGCATAGTCAAAGTTAGAACCATCGGCAACTGTTATTTTAATCTTTAATAATATATCACTAAAGTATACAGTTGTTGCATCGCTTTCAAGTGATGTGTTTGAAAGGAAAAATGCTTCTTGGATTAAATAATCGAACCAAGTTTGACTCCCTTCCCTTATAAGACCAAGGGCACGAACACTTACTTGGCTTTGCTGAGTTTGTCCATCTTCTCCTAAGTAGTTATATATGATATTTCCGTTATATACAGCATCTTCTGGTAGAATATAAATATAACCTATCATACCTTGAGTTATTCTTTCACTTAAAGAAACTCCAAGCATATTTGATGAAATCTGATTATCTACACCAACAAATGAGCTATCATCTATAACACCGCCATTTTCATCAGTTATCAAATAAGAAACATTGTTATTTCTTGCATTGTTTGGAGATGTTGAAAGAACGATATAGTAAGGTTCGGTATTGCCTACTTCAAAATATATACCATCTTCATCACTATTTTCCCAAGTTACTTCTGTTAAACGTTGAGCATTTCTTATTGTGATATTAATAGTTGTCCATAGCATATCAATTGTTTGTTCATTGCCTTCAGAGTCAACAATAATTAATTGATAGTGAAGTTCAAGCTCATCATAGAAGCTATAAGAACCATAGTTTGAAATAGTTGCAATATCAAAAGTTATATAAGAGTCTGTTATAACTATATTTTCTATAGCATATCTGCCATTTGTCCAAGATACAACATTTCCACTTGTTACCTTATTTGTCATAACTGGATTGCCAGATGCATCTCTTATAGTTGAAACAAAGTTAAAGTTTTCAAGAGTTGCATAAGTTATGCCTGCATTTGCGAAGTTGATTGTTATTGTTTTTCTTGTTAAAGTTTCATCTCTTGTTGCAACTGTGTTAGCAGCATATAGGCTAACATTACGGTCGTTTAATGGATTGATATAGAATCCATCAGGTGAAACATAACTTTCTATTAAAATAATTTTTATAATTGATGTGTTTCCATTTATATCGGCACTGCCATCTGCCGCTTTACCTGTGAAGGTTACAACAGCATAAGTTAAGCCCACACCTGTTGTGATGATGTTGTTGTTATTTGCTGAGAAATAAGCAACATTACTTACTCTATCTGTGTTCTCTCTTGCAGCATTCATAATAGATAAAATGCCTGCAGAATTTAACATTAAATTTCTAAACACATCAGCCGTTAATGTGTCGCTTTCAACAAAATCATAGTAAGAAACACTTATATCTGCTACTGCCGAATGAGAGCCTGATGTGTTATACCTATAAAGAACTGGAGTTGTTGTGCCATTTTTAAGCATGATTCGAGAAATACTACTCATACTACTTACAATTTCGTTTCCATCTGAGTCATAAGAAATATTGCTTGTTTCAATACTTGTTACTGAATCGGCAACATTGCCAGTATCATAATTTATTGCAACATCTTTAAGTGGAAGGAAAATATCTATATCAAAGACGTCACTTTCAAGCCCATTTTCATGAAGAATTTGATAAGAATCTAGGCTTGTTACACCAAAACTTGTTCTATTTAAAGTTAAAGTTATTGCAAAGGTAACTGATTCTGCTGTTGATGAAATATAAACTGGTTGTGTTAATGTTACGTTTTCACTGTTTGTGATAACATAAAGACCATCAGTTGTGGTTTGTCCTTGAAGAGTGAAAGTTTTTGTTATACTTACATCTGTTGTGGAAGAGCTTGAGTCAACTCTAAAGTTTGCATCAGCAAAGATAAAGTCATCTTGAGATACTGATTTAACAAGTTCTGCATAGAAAACATTTGTTATTTCATCATTATCTATGCTTGTGAATGTTATTTCAATGCCTTCAAAATTCTGCACTGTTAAATCAGTTGCTGCCTTCATATAGATAGTTGATGCACTAATGTTATTATTTTCACGAGTTTTGTATACATCTTGAAGTGCATCGTATTCCATTATTACCTGAGTCCAAAAGTTATTGTTATTTACATCTCTATACCAAAATTCCACTGGACAGCCTGCAGCAAGTCCACCTTCTGGAATGTTTAGATTTGTTATTCTTAGACTGATTGAATATTCTCTTGTTGCATCTACAACTGTGGTTGGTGTGATTTGAACATTAAATTCTTCACCGTGTCCGTTTAGATACTCAGAATATAGCACTTGAGTAGTTCCTGCTATATTATCAACTGTATCATTTGAAACTATAATATTATTAACCTTTTCTCGAACACTGACATTTATAGGTAAAATCTCAAGTGTTGAGATGCTATAATTATAATCTTGATAGCCAATTGTGAAATAGATTATAAAATCCTCGTTAATATTTGTGTCATCTTTATTTGCAAAAACTTCAAAAATTGGATTTCCATCATTATCATCGCCTATAGCATTAACAACGAGGCTATCGCTAACTTGACCATCAGCTGTTACTACTGTATAGCCAACATCTAATGCTTGAGAAAAGTTAAGTTTTATGTATCCTGTGTATTCTTCGTCTGTTGCAAGGTTTGGAACGATATTAAAAGTATTGTTGGTTTCAGTTATAAGTTCATAGGCTTGATTATCTCTATTATATGACCACGACATTGTTAGGTCTTCTTCAAGGCGGTCAATCACAGGGAGTTCAATATTGCAAGTTACCCCCCTTTCTGTTGTTGCTACCAAAATAATAGAAGCAACATCTTGTGGAAAAGTTTGGTCAAGAGTAAGAATGTTACCTTCAATACTTGCCGGAAGTGTGCTGTCAAGAAGTGACCAGGTTATAGTTCTTCTGCTATTTTCACTTGGAGAGAAGGAAATTAAATTATTCTCAACTAATTCAACACTTCCACCACGAATTGCAAAATTGTTTTTCTTTGTGGTCTCTTCAGTTTTTTGCTCCATTCCGCTAACTTCACTATACACATCAACCGTTATAATCTCTGATTCATTACCCTGATGCGTTCTTACAAGCACTTCAGCATAACCTTCAGTATCCTTTCCCGTTATGTATATAAGTGTTCTGCCATTAGTGGAACTTTCTGTTCTTACATCTATGATTTCTTCATAGCCAAAAGCACTAGCAGAGATACCTGTATCATCTGTGCCAGTTACAGTTGCCACTACAATTTGCTCTGGGGTTACGCTTTCATCTTTAATCTGAATAGAAACTGTATTAGTCTCAACTGTCAGTTCAATATTATTACTGCCACAGGCGGTTAATATTGATGCACCCAAGAGTAGAAATACACTTAAAAGTCCGACAAAAAACTTTTTCATAAAACCTCCTTGCTCGTCATCTTAAAAAAATGACATTTACCTTGCAAACATATATTTCTGTTTACATAGATTATACATTTTTGACATGTTTTTTGTCAAATAAAATAGAAATATTTAATATAAATATTAAATATATCTTTTTTTGTTACAAACTTATTTTTTTGAAAAATATTATTTTTATGCAAAAAATATATTTTTAATATTTTTAAGACAATTTTATTTGTTTTTTTATTCTTTTTTGTTATAATTTTTGATGGAAGTGAGTTTTCTATGCAAAAGATTTTAGGTTTTATAAGAAAAGCTTGTGAAGAATATAATTTGATTGAAGATGGAGATAAACTTGCTGTGGGTATTTCTGGAGGAAAAGATAGTTTAACTCTTCTTGCATCTCTTAAAAGGTATCAAAGTTTTTGTGGAAAAAATTTTGAACTTATTGCCATAGCAGTTGATTTAAGTGGCGGGAAAAATGATTATAGTGAAATAGAAAAATTTTGCAAGCAACTTGAAGTTGAACTTCATATAATCCCTTCTAATGTTTTTGAAATTATTTTTGATATAAGGAAGGAAAAGAACCCCTGTTCCCTTTGTGCGAATATGAGAAGAGGACTTTTAAATAGTTCGGCAAAAGAACTTGGTTGCAATAAAGTTGCCTTAGGGCACCATAAGGACGATTTGATAGAAACCTTTTTACTTTCACTATTTTTTGAAGGCAGACTTTCAACTTTTAAACCAAAAACCTATCTTAGCCGTGTTGATATAACAGTTATAAGGCCTCTTATCTACTGTGATGAGCAAGAAATAATGAGAGTAAGCAAAGATTATCCGATACTATTCAACCCTTGCCCCGCAGACAAGCATACCGAAAGAGAAAGAGCTAAAAAACTTCTTGCAAGTTTAAAAACTTTTTACCCCGATATTAAAGAAAAAATATTTAGTGCAATTATTCACCCTGAAAGATATAATTTATACGATAAATTAAATAAATGATAAAAATATTTAATAAAAAAATAAAAAAAATATATACAAAATAAATAAAAAATTTAAAAAATATTATAAAATAAATAAAATAAAAATATTGTTATTTTTTAATAATTATTGTATTAGAAAAATAAATTAAATAAAATGTAAAAAAATAATTAAATTAATAAAAAATAAATTTATTTTTATAAAAGATATATGATTTCAAAAATATATTTATTTAATTTTTTTAATTAATTGACAAAAAATAAACAAAAATTTAAAATAAACATAAATGGAGAAAAATATGGTAACTTTAATTATTTTAGACGGATTTGGAATTAGGAAAGAAAAATTTGGAAATGCTATTGCAGCCGCTGGAACACCCAATCTTGATAAACTTATTAAGCAATTTCCGAACACTACTTTAAAGGCTAGCGGTAATGCTGTAGGGCTTCCAGAAGGTCAGATGGGCAATAGTGAAGTTGGGCATCTTACTCTTGGTGGTGGTCGAGTTATATTGCAGGACCTTATGAAAATTGATAATGAAATAAAAACAAAATCTTTTTTCAAAAATGAGCATCTTATAAAGGCGATGGAACACGCAAAGAATAACCATTCTGCACTTCATATTATGGGGCTTGTTTCAGATGGTGGTGTTCACTCTCATATCAATCATCTTTTTGCAATTATTGATATGGCAAAGCAATACAATCTAGAAAAAGTTTATTTGCACGCTTTCTTAGATGGACGTGACACCCTTTATAATAGCGGGAGTAAATATATTTCAATGCTTCAGGACTATATAAGCGGAACTAATTTTAAAATTGCTTCTCTATCTGGAAGAATATATGCGATGGATAGAGAACAACGTTATGAAAGACTTGAAAAGGCTTATAATGTTTTGGTCTATGGTGAAAATTATTGCAATATATCGGCAATTGATGCAATAGAAGCAAGCTATAAAAAAGGGGTATACGATGAATTTATAGAACCTGTGCTTCTTGAAAAAGAAGGTGTTATAAAGGATAATGATAGTGTTATTTTCTTTAATTACCGCTCTGACAGAGCAAGAGAGATGACTTTTGCTTTAACAGATGAAAAATTTAATCACTTTAAAACAAAGAAGTTTAAAAATCTGCTCTTCTCTCCAATGGAAGAATACTCCTCTGAATTTTCTTCCTTAAATGTTATTTTCCCACCAGAGACTATTGAAGATAATCTTTCTGCTATTATTTCACAACATGGCATGAAACAATTTCATATTGCCGAAACAACTAAATATGCCCACGTTACATTCTTCTTTAATGGTGGAATTGAAAAACCTTATGAAGGAGAAGAACGTAAACTTATTGAAAGTGTTGATACACAAGACTTTTCATACTACCCTAAAATGAAGGCTTATGAAATCACAGAAGCCACACTTGATGCAATCGCCTCTGCAAAATATGATTTCGTTCTTGTAAATTATTCTAATCCAGATATGATTGGACATACTGGGAACTTTGAAGCAGCAAAAGATGCAATTAAATGTGTAGATAAAAGTGCTTATGCGCTTGCTCTTGCCACACTTATGGCTGGTGGTGATTGTATTATAACTGCAGACCATGGTAATGCTGAATACATGATTGATGATAAAGGGAATAAGGTGACATCTCACACAACAAACCCTGTGCCAATTATTTTGGTAAGTGAAAGATTTAAAAAAGCCAAATTAAAGCGCAATAAATCAATTGCAAATATTGCTCCAACCGTGCTTAAGCTACTCGGGTTAGACATTCCTTCTAGTATGGAAAGCCCATTATTCTAAGTGAAACTTTTTTAATTATTTTATAAATAACTTATTAAAATAACACTTCAACTAACTTTTCAAAATTTATCTTCAATTTAATATAAAAAAAAGACTTTTTTCAATAAGTCTTTTTTTAGTTAATTTTTTTGTGTATTTTTGTATATTATAGTCTTTAAAAATTATAAAAATATCTCATAATAAAATTTACCATTAAGGGCATCTTTAAACTCTTTTTCATTTTCCTTTGTTCCAACTATTGCATTATAATGGTCTAGAATAACTAGTTTTGGGTTTATAATTTTTGTAAGGTTTGCCGCTTCTTTGCCATTCATGGTGTAAGTGCCACCTATAGGAATAATCAAAACATCGCACTTTATCTTTCTATTATCCTCGTTTTCATCACAGTCACCTAGGATTGCATATTTGATGCCCTTATATTCTATTAAATAACCAAGCCAGCCAAATTCTTTTTTATGAAAATTTTTATTAACATTATACGATGGAAAGGCATAAACACTTAATTCCCCTATTGTGACCTTTTGCTCTGGGTGCATTACTATTATTTCATTTTTAAAATTTTTCTTTAAATCTTTAGCCACATCTGATGGTGCAACAAATATTGTTTGAGCAGTAACAATTTTTTTTATATCTTCAACTGAATAATGGTCATAATGAGCATGAGTTATAAAAATATACTTCGCCTTATATTCCCCTGTTATCTTATATGGGTCAATAAAAATATCATCAATCTTAATTGAGCTATGATATAAAACTTGAGCATTGTGTTTAAACATATTATCTCCTTTTTTAACAAATTTCTGTGGATAATTCTTCTTGTTCTTCTTTTTCAATTAGATGTTGATAAATTTTAATAAATTTTGGTCTGATATATCTCTGTAAAAGAACAGGTAATAGATGTAAAGTTCCATTTATTATAAATACAGGAATAGATATTGTGAAAAGATATTGATTAGGAATAAATAAAAATACTAAACCACTTAGTATGATTGAATAGAAATGTAGTGTTTCTGCTATACAAGTTTCAGTTAAAAATCTAAATATGTATTGCGGATTATTTGGCTCATTTATGTGATTTTTTGCAAACCCTCCAAGTTTTCCAAGTTCTGGAATTTTATCTTTCCACTTTTTTACCTTTAATTTTGTATACAACCTATTTTCTTTTGGATAAACCTTAAATCGCCTATAAGGATTAAAAACCTTGTCTGGCAATACTCGTGTTGTTATTGTGACAATCACAGATACTATGCCACAAATTGCTATTGCAAGCAATAAATATAAAAACATTTCACCTATTTGATAACTATTTATAAGTGAAACAACTATATTTAATGCAATAATTACTCCTAAAGCTATAGCTATTATTCTTAAATATAATTTCATATCTATATTTTAACACAAAAATTTATAAATTAAAACAAATATGAAAGAGTTTTACAGCTTAATAATAAAATAATGCGAATAAAACTTTAAGATTACATTAGGCATATATTATCCACCACAAATATCCGTCGCAAAGTTTTGAGTAAGACCTGCCGGGTTCGCACTGCTTATAGCAGTGGCAAAAATTTGCAAATCCCTGGTAGCCACACGTTTATAGAA
Organism: uncultured Clostridia bacterium; assembly: GCA_944351415.1. Lineage (GTDB taxonomy): Bacteria > Bacillota > Clostridia > Christensenellales > UBA1242 > Caccovivens. Next base: position 36,227 of record CALVPQ010000007.1, read on the forward strand.
TTATTATATTATAAAAAAAATCGCCTTTACAGGCAATTTTTGGTGGCCTACCCGGGATTCGAACCCGGGACCCCTTGATTAAAAGTCAAGTGCTCTACCGACTGAGCTAGTAGACCATTATTTTTGTTACAAACAAATTTTTTATCCAGTATTGTTTGCTCTCTAGTTTTTTATTACATTAAATCTTTCAATATCAAGCAGTTTAAAAAATCTAATTGTTTGATATGTTTTTTATAAAACAACCAATTTTTGCTTTTTTTAATGCAATTTTATTTGTTTTTAAGGATTTTCTTAAAAACTTTTGGCTGGGGTGGCAGGATTTGAACCTACGAATGCAAGAATCAAAATCTTGTGCCTTACCACTTGGCGACACCCCAATGTCAGCTTCTTTTATGGCTGGGGTGGTAGGACTCGAACCTACGCAATGTTGGAATCAGAATCCAATGCCTTACCACTTGGCGACACCCCAATGAAAAATTAATTATGGGGTGGTCTAAGGGGGTCGAACCCTTGACCTCCAGAGCCACAATCTGGCGTTCTGCCAACTGAACTAAGACCACCATAAAAAGTTATGTGGTGCTCCCAGAAGGATTCGAACCTTCGACCTTTGCCTTAGAAGGGCACTGCTCTATCCAGCTGAGCTATGGAAGCCCATGGAGCAGGTGAAGGGAATCGGACCCTCGCAACCAGCTTGGAAGGCTAGTGTTCTACCACTGAACTACACCTGCATACGTTGACTATAAAAGAATATCACAATATCCTTAGATTGTCAAGAATTTTAGCAAAAATAAAAAAAATTTTTAAGTAAATTTAAAATTATATTTTAATGCCCATTAAACTTTTAAATTTAAGAATTTTATAAAAATTTATTATGAGAATATATCAGAGATATTTTTTGAGATTTCTTCCTATTATGCTATAATAATTAAAGGAGAATTAAATGCTAGAAAGTTTTGACAGGACTTACACCCCAGCATCATGGGATTGTTTAGGTTTTAGATTTAAAGAAACAGATATGCTTTATAAAATAAATAACATAGCCAAGGCTCACCGACCACTTGTTAAATCACTGCCTGATGATAAATTTAAGTATCACTTGATATTTAATAATACTTCTCTGCCTGCACTTGTTATGAAGGTTTCACCTAAAGATGGGCAAACCGTTATAATTGATGAAATCTATCCATTATGTTTTAGTGGGCGTATACCTATTTATAATGCTGTTTTAAATAAAATAATAGATGATAATCTTAATTTTGTGGTCTATGATAAAAGTGGTGATAATATTTTATTACAATCTCAGGTTCTCCTGCCACCTGACCAAAGAGACCTTTTATACTTTATTGATAATGACACAAAGATTGAAATTAAAGAAAATAATAAATATAACTTAATCCTTTATCTGCTTACACCTGTTGTTGACGTATATCATGACCTAAGTAACTTTAAAAAAGCTATGCAAAACATCAGTGATATATATTCTGATATAACAGAAAATATAAATTCTTCTGAAAAAGATTCTTTTAATATTGCTGGAAAAATAAATAGTGTTAAAATTCTTCTTAATCATTACACAGGTAGACGCTTTTTAGAAATAGAATTTATATATAAAAATTCTCGATTTATAGCTTATACTTCAACAAAATCAGTAGAAAAATTGCCAAAGCAAAATGAATATATAGTTTGCAAACAATGCACTGCACAAGGTGAAATAATTTTAGATAATAACATAACATCTACACCAGAAAAATCATCATTAAAGAAAACTAGCCCTATTTTAGAATTTGATATTGAATATCTTTATAGTTATGACAATACGGTAAAATTTAAAAAAGATGAAATATTTGATGGTGATATTAAAATAGAATATATAAATGTAAGGCTATATAATAATGCTATAAAATTACAAGCTGCTGTTTTTAAGAATATGCATGATAGACAAGAAATTTTTTTAACAAAAGATGGAAATTTTGAAAAAGAAATTGAAGAGCTGAAGGAGTTAAATTTCCAAGAAAATAGAGAACAGTCTGAAAATTTAATTGAAGGTAGATACTGGTTTATCCGTTATGGCGATATGTATATCGAAGGATTTGAAAACACCCCTACCATAATTGATGCAGTAAAGAGAATTATAAATTTTGATGAAATTATTGAAGTTATAAAATTAAAATACATTCAAAAGCAAGAAAAAGACAACAAATAACAATACAAATTACAAAAAAATAAACTTTATTTAAGAAAATCATTAATACAAAGATAAAATAACTTATCTATATTAATTTTAAATTTGTTAAATAACATGAGAATATACAAAAAACACAATTTAGCTGAATTGCTAAATTGTGTTTTTATATACTTTAAATATTATCATTCAAGCTTTATATAATTCTTATTAAGGCATTTATTAAGCAGAGATGACTACACTTTATAGATAAATATTTATTATTTGAACCTTTTTTATCCTGTGAACATGAACAAATTTATAAAATTAAAATTTGTTATTTTATTATTTACAAGAAATATGCAAACAAAATTATGCTATTAAATAGCTTTTTTATTTAGAATATCGCTAAATACTTGTTTTTTCTTCGTGTTTTGTTATTATTTTTTTAATCGTCTCTTTTGTGGCATTTTTTCTTAGACTTTTAAAACTGCCATCTTCGTTTCTATAAATTATATCAAAGTCATCTTTCTTATAAACTATTGCTGCACTATATTTTGTTTTTAATATAACGTTTATTGCAAGTCTTGCATAAGAACGCGCATAATCAAGGTCTATTGATGTTGGGTTCGTTCCCCGTTGAACATAACCTACGACACAACCTCTATATTCCATATCTGGGTCTATTTTTTGTAAATTCTCTATTATAGTTTGCAACTTTAGTATACGCTCTTTTACTATAATACAACTGCCCTGCCCTAGTTCTTTTTTATTCCTAACAGCTTCTGCCATCTTTTTATAATTTACATCTGCCTTTTTTAAAACCACGTAATCACAAGGGTAATTTCGGCTTACACATCTTGTTATACGCGAGCAATCTCTTCCCATAATTTCAAAGATACAGCATCTGCCAAAAGCGTCCATTGTTGGCATGGTATTTTCAATAGTTGTTACACAAGCTTTAACTGCAGTATGATACCCTTGACTATAATCACTTATTATAACATCGTTATCTATAGTTGCTGGAATAAAGACTGTTCTTATACCACTTTCACTAAGTTCACAACACCCCTGATAGGAACCATTTCCACCAAGAACAATAACCACATCAAATTTTTGGGCATTTTTTAAACCTTTATTAAAGCCCTCTTTTGTTTTAAATTCTGGGCAACGCGAACATTTTATACAACTTCCCGCTTCTTTTGCAAATTTTAGTGGCTCAAACTCTGAAATAGGAATAATATCATTATTTATAAGCCCCTTGAAACCTGCTCGGCAAGCATAGAGTTCTTTGCCAAATTTCTTGTATAGAGTGGCTAAAATCATATTCATTCCAGGGGCATCTCCGCCACTTGTTAAAACTAATATTTTCATTTTTTCTCCTTAATTTATATAAAAAGCTTAAATTTTTAATAATTTTTCAAAAAATTATGTATTTTTTACTTTATAATAACGTTTTCTTCGCCCAGCAAGCCAACAAGTTCATTAGTTAGATAATTATTTATATCTACTTTAGTATTAAATGAAAAAGCCTTATTTGTGGAACTACATTTTATTACAACCTGTGATTTGCCTGGGTGACTTGCTGTTATTTTTTTAACACTGCTATAAATATCTGTATTTTGAGTGTCAAATCTCAAATAGACCTTACGGGTATCTTCTGCCTTTGTTTCATCAGTTCGACTCTCAAATGGGAAAATACTATCGGCTATAACAATAGGTGACTTTCCTTCTCTTATGGAAAGATGCCCTCTAACTGTTACAAGTTTATCTTCAACAAGAAATTCTTTATAGCGATTATATCCTTTACTAAAAATCATAACATCATAGCTGCCATATATATCTTCTATTGTTAAAATTGCCATATTGCCAGATTTAGTGTTTTTCTTGGAAACGTGCGTTATAACACCGCCACCTGTGACGGGTTGTTTGTCGTAAACCTGTGGTGTTTTTTCTTCTCCAATCTCTTCTTCAAATTCAACATTCATATTATAACTGCCACCCTCTTCATCTTCATCTTGTTGCAATTCTGAAGGGTCAACTTTAAGGTCGGCAATCATATCAGATGTAAAATTAAAATTATCATATTTATCAAGATAATCATCAAGTGGGTGTCCTGACAGATATATACCAACATATTCTTTTTCAAATTTTAGAAGTGAATCCTTGTTATATTCCTTGATGTTAGGAGCAGTAATTCTGTTTACAGACTTAGATGCCTCTTCAAAGGTATCAAACATTGAAAATTGCCCTGAAGCTCTTGTTTTTCTATCACTTGCAATCATATCCATAAGGGCAGGATAAATTGCCATAAGTTGAGAGCGGTATAATCCAAAACTTGAAAAAGCTCCACTTAAAATTAAACTTTCCAGTGACTTTTTATTAAGAGTATTTGTGTTTATTCTATTTAAAAAGTCCTCAAAATCCTTGAAAGCACCATTTTTATTACGTTCTTCAACAATTATATCAATAAGACCTGTTCCAACATTACGAAGTGCACCAAGTCCAAAACGTATGTTGCCATTTTCAACTTTAAATTCTGTGATTGAATTATTTATATCAGGTGGAAGAATCTCAAAGCCTTCTTTTCTTGCATAATTTGTGTATTTCTTTACAGCATCAATATTGGTTATTCTATTATTAAGAACTGCAGTTAAATATTCAACTTCGTAATGTGCTTTTAAGTAGCCTGTTTGATAAGATACATAGGCATAGGCTGCTGCATGAGATTTATTAAAAGCATAACCAGCAAACTTTGCCATCTGGTCGAACACACGTTCTGCAACTGCTTTATCATGACCTAATGCTAGAGCCCCTGGAATATCTCTTTTAGGGTCATTAGGGTCTTTTTTGCCATAGATAAACTTTTCCTTTTCTGGTGGAAGTTTCTCTGGCTTCTTCTTGGACATGATACGGCGAACATTATCAGCACCACCAAGACTAAATCCAGCCATAACCTGAAATATTTTCATAACCTGTTCTTGATAGATAATACAGCCATAAGTTGTGCTTAAAATAGGAACCAAGCATGGGTCCTCATACTCTATCTTATCAGGCTCTCGTTTGCCTTTTATAAATTTAGGTATAAAGTCCATTGGACCAGGTCGATATAAAGAAATTCCAGCTATAATATCTTCAAGAGTTGTTGGTTGCAAGTCCATCATAAACTTCTTCATACCACCGCTTTCAAGTTGGAAAACAGCTTCGGTATTGCCGGAAGAAATAAGTTCAAAAACAGCTGGGTCATCATAGCTCATCTTTGTGAAATCTATTTCAACACCATGAATTTCTTTTATGTATTTTATGGCTTTATGTATATCAGTTAATGTTCTAAGCCCTAAAAAGTCGAACTTTAAAAGTCCTAAGTGCTCAAGTTCAGTCATATCAAATTGTGTTACTTCGTCATCGCCACTCTTCGCCATTGGAACATGGTCGTAAACAGGGTCTGGAGCAATCAAAACACCCGCTGCATGCATAGACACATTTCTTGGCACACCTTCAAGTTTGATTGCCATATCAATAATGCGTTTAACTTCGCTATCTTCATCATACATCGCCCTAAGTTCTGGTATTATATATTGCTTATCTTCTTCTTTTCCTGTTGTTCCAAAATAATATCTTAAAACTGGTGGTTTTTTGACAGGTTTATTAGGTATTTCTTTTGTTATTTTATCTACCTCTGAGTATGGATACCTAAGCACACGAGCAACATCTTTGATAGCATTTTTAGCCTGCATATTACCAAATGTTACAATATTGGAAACATGGTCTGCACCATAACGCCTTTTTGCATACTCTATAACTTCCCTACGCCTATCCATGCAAAAGTCCACATCAAAGTCTGGCATTGAAACACGTTCTGGATTGATAAAGCGGTCAAAGAACAAATCATACTTCATAGGGTCAACTTGAGTTATACCAGAGCAATATGCAACTAAACTTCCAGCACCTGAACCACGACCTGGTCCAACTGGTATATCATTCTCACGAGCAAAATTGATATAGTCCCACACAATCAAGAAATATTCAACATAGCCAAGTTTGTGAATGGTATCTAGTTCCATCTGAAGTCTATCTTCATATTCTTTAGGTATAGTTTTATAATTTCTTCGCAAGCCCTCATAGGCAAGTCTTGTTAAAAATTCAAAGGCACTTTCGCCTGTGTCTGGAATATATTTTGGAATAAAATTTTCAGTTGCACCAAGCTGGTCTTCAACTGGAATATTTTTATTTCCACCTTCCGCTGATTCTCTTAATGATTTAGTTCGTATAAAAACATTGCATTTATCTGCAATCTCTAAAGTTCTATCAAGTGCTTCCTCATAACCTGGCATTGCCTCGAGCATTTCCTCATAGGTTTTAAGATAAAACTCCTGTGTTTCAAATTTCATACGGTCTGGGTCATCATAGGTTCTTCCCATCTGCACACACAATAAAACATCTTGAAGTTCTGCATCTTCCTTATTTAAGTAGTGAACGTCGTTTGTTGCAACTAGTGGAATACCGAGTCTTTCGCTCATTTCGGTAAGTTTGAGCATAACTTCTTTTTCTTCAGGTAAATTGTGATTTTGTATTTCAAAATAAAAATCATCGCCAAAAATATTCTTAAACCAAAGCGCAAGCTTATCCGCCTCATCATATTGACGTTTTAATATGTATTGTGGAATATGCCCTGCAAGGCAAGCTGATAAACATATTATACCTTCATGATACTCCTCAAGAAGTTTATAATCAATTCTCGGCTTATAATACATTCCTTCAAGGTATGCAAGAGAGGAAAGCTTTAGAAGATTTTGGTAACCAGTATTATTTTTTGCAAGAAGTATTAAGTGCCCTGTATCTTCACGATTTGTTCTTGATTTTCTATCATGACAGATATAAAACTCTTCCCCAATTATTGGCTTTATTCCATTCTGAACACAAGCTTCAAAAAATTTGATAACACCATACATATTACCATGGTCTGTTATTGCAACGGATTTCCACCCACGTTCTTTAACTATATCAACAAGTTTATTTATTCTTGCAAGACCATCAAGTAAACTAAACTCTGTATGCAAATGTAGATGCACAAATTCTTTCATTATTTTCCCCTTTTTTATAGTTGTTTATTTCTTTTATTATTTAATAAAAGTATTTTAATTGTTTAAATTATTTTTAATTTTTAAATATTATTTTTAAATTAAAATATTATTTATTTCTTAAAAACTTATTTTCAATTTAAAATATTTTTTAAAATTAATTTATTTTTTTGATTTTTTTAATTTTTTTTATTATTTTTTATTATTTTTATGTTATAAAGATGATGAATCAAATCTATTGATTTTTAATTATAAGTCGCTCTTATAATTAACTTGGCTGCAATGCCATGATGCTGAAGTGAGAATGCCCATTTCAGGATATTGAACTCAGGTGACTGAGTTCTTTTTATTTTAAAAGTGATTATTTCTAGCCTTTTAAAATATCGGCTATTTTTAAAATTCTTCTAAATCTATGGTTTAGTCCGCTTTTTGTAAGTTTGATTGTTGATAATTTTAATAGTTCGTCCATACTTTCCTGTGGATTTGCAAGACGAAGGACTGCCACTTCTTGTAAATCTTCTGGCAAACTATCAAGCCCTATCTTTTTATTAATAAAATTTATCGCTTGAATTTGTTTTAGACTTGCTTCAACAGTTTTATTTATATTTGCATTTATACAGTTCACCTGTCTATTAACTGTGTTTCTTAAATCTCTCTTTGCCATCTCATCTGAAAGGTCAAGCACACTTTGTTCAGCTCCAACGAGCGCAAGAAGGTCTTTTATTGCTTCGCTATCTTTTAAATATAAAACATAAATCTTTTTTCTTGTTGCTATCTTGCTTACAATATTAAAATGTTGTAAAAGCCCTTGAACACCCTGCAAAAATTCAAGTTTATGTGATGAAAATTCAACATGATAGCCTGTTGTTGGCGACTGAGAACCAAGTTCTGAAAGTTTTATACTAGATGTTGCACAGCCAACATAAGCACCTTTTATAAAGTTTTTCTTTGTTTCGTCATCTGCAACTAAATTATTATCTATTTCGGAAACAAAAGACAGCTCGCCATTTTGTGAAATAAGCGAACAATCTTTTAGCACTTGCAAAGAAATATCGTAAGGGAATTTTATACGATAGTAAGTTGTTTTGTTTATTATATAGTCGTCGGAAATCTCTAGAGATAGTTTACGTCCATACAGCCTATTGATTAGATTGTTCAAAAATTCATAAATCTCTTTGAAATCTGTGACTATATCAAGCCTTATGCCTTCGGCATTTTTTGTGATAGTTCCACAAGCATGAAGCAGACCTGATAAAAAAGCCTGACCACAATCTGCATCTTCAATGTCAGTTTCAATTATCTGTAGTTTGCTATCTTTTGCAAAGCTCATAAGACTCCTTCCTTCAAATTTTAAAAATTTAGTATTTTTTTTAAATTAAATTGTAATTTTTACTTTTTATTATTCTTTATTTATTTACTTTTAATGTTTTGCGGAGAATTTTGGAAGTTTGTCAATATTCACTATTTGTGAAATTGGCAGACCTAACCTAAAAATTATATCTAACCCATTATTACACTCACCCACACTCTCTGGTGAATGCGCATCTGAATTTACAATAAATTTTACCCCTTCGCTTGCCATAATTTCTAATTCTTCATCTGTGAAATTTATTCGCTTGCCATTAAGTTCCACATAAGTGCCTTTCTCTTTTGCCATACGGGCAACTGCTAAGGTGTCTGTTGGACAACCATAATTGAGATGTGTTATAACATCTATAGGATATTTGTCTAGTGCCTTTAAAAAGGCTGTTGTGTTGCGATTTTTTCGCTCTTGGCTAGGCGAGTATGGCGAGCCATACATATTGGCAAGAATTAACTTATTAAAATCTTTCATTGTAGGGGTTTTTACCAGTTTATGATGCCCCATAAGCAAGATGTCAAGAAATTCAAAATCAGTTTCTTCAACATCTATTTGGCCATCTAGCGAAATTAAATTTGCTTCAACCCCAAGCAATATGTCAACACCTGTGACTTCTTTTGCATTTAATATATCTTCTTTTACTGATGGAATATCCTTTCTTCTTACACCATAAATAAGATGATTAAACCCATGGTCTGTTATTGCAAGTTGTTTTAATCCTTTATTTGCAGCAACAGATGCATTTTCAAGGATAGTGCCTTTTCCATGGTTATGACGAGAATATTTTGTGTGTGTATGGTAGTCACCATAAAGAATCATATAACCTCCCAAAAAAGATAAAATCTCATATTAACAATTATATATCATTTTTCAAAAAAGTCAAATAAGATTAGAAAAATCAGAAAAAATAAAAAGCAGGTTAATTTACAATTTTTACGACTGCTTCTTATTAATAATTTTGTTTTATTATATACTTTTTTAGATTTATAGAATAAATAGTTTGAATTTTTTAGTTTAATTTCTCAAAGCTGCAATAGCTGCTAATTTATCGCTGGCTTTATACACATAGGAGCCACTGACTAACATATCTGCACCTGCATCTATAAGTTCTTTTGCATTCTCAACATTTACACCGCCATCAACTTCTATTTTGTATTTATAGTTGTTATTTAAACGAAGTTCATTTAATTCTTTAACTTTTGCTAAAGCTTCAGGCATAAATTTCTGTCCGCTTGCCCCTGGCTCTACAGACATTACTAAAATCACATCAAAATCATGGATATATACCTTAACTTCATTGACACTAGTTTCTGGTTTTATTGATAGACCTGCAAGCACATTTTCTTGTTTTATTTTATTAACTGCAAGTATTATATCATTTTTATCTTTAAAGGCTTCATAATGCACTGTTATTATATTCGCACCCGCTTCAATATAATTGTCTATTGATTTAAGTGGTTCATCACACATAAGATGCACATCAAGCATGATAAGACTGTGCTGATTTATATTGTAAACAAGTTGGTCATCATAAGTAACATTTTCTACAAACTTTCCGTCCATAATGTCACAGTGTAAAAAGTCTGCATACCCCTGCATTTCTTGGGCATAATCTGTTATCTTTTGATATTCTTTTATTGGGTCAGTTGAAACTGAAATATAGATATTTTTTTTCATAAGCTCACCTTCTTATTTTAAAATTTATTTATTTTAATATTTTTTAGCATTTTTCAGCTCTTCAAGAATCTTTAAATAGTTATAATAGCGAAGTTTGGATATTTTTCCATTTTTAACAGCTTTTATAACGCCACATTCATCGCTACTTTCATGTAGACAAGAACGATATTTACACTCCGCACGTGCCTGCAAGAAATCTGGATAATATGCTGAAAGTTCTCGATAATCAAGACTGCTTACGTAAGATAAATCCAGCATTGAAAAACCAGCCGTGTCTGCAAGATAACCTCCATTTAATTTATAAAGTGTTACAAGCCGTGTGGTTTGTTTCCCTCGTTCTATTTTTTTTGATAAATTGCCTATTTGGGTCAGTTCATCATCATATATTGCATTTATTATAGATGATTTTCCAACAGCACTCTGCCCTGCTAATGCACAAATACCTTTTATTTCTTGCTCAATTTCTTTGATTTGTTGACTCTTTGCTGAAATTTTTATAATTTTTACAATATTTTGATAACTATTATCTATAATATCAAAAAATTCTTGATTTGCTATATCCATTTTATTGATAATCAAAATTGGTTCTATATCATTTAAAATGCAGTATATCAAAACTTTATCTACAAGGATAAAATCTGGCTTTGGAGATGGAGCTATAACAATAAAAAGCCTGTCAAGATTTGCAAGAGGCGGTCTTATAAGTAAATTTTTCCTAGGCAATACCTTTGTGATTGAATCTTGAAATTCAACTTTATCACCAACAAAGATTCCCGAAGTTTTTGTTTTCCCACTTGGACTGACTTTATATATCTTGCCTTCACTTTCTATTGTGAATAGATTTGCATTTTTTGTTAAAACAATTCCTTGCATTTATTCTCCATTTCTTTATTATTTTATTTTTGGAATTTTGATTTTAGATGGAGCATGAGCAAGAGCTTTTTGCAAAAAGCTCTTTAAGAAAAGCGATAGCTTTTCTTTAAAATTTTGGAGTCCCTTCAAAATTTTGCTCATGCTCCCCAGTATCTAATAATATTATTATACATTATTTTTCATATTAAATGAAACTTTTATTAGTCTTGTGCAGATAAAATCTTATTTCTTAATTGTCCACAAGCACCTTCTATATCTTCTCCCATAGTTCTTCTTACTGTTGCAGAAATTCCAAGCGATTTAAGTTTATCTGCAAATTTATATGCCATAAGCCGTGTAGTAGCTTTAAGACTACGTTCTTTTACTACATTTAAAGGTATAATATTAACATGGAAATTATAGCCTTTCAAAAGCTTTGCAAGTCTTTTTACATCATCTTCACCATCATTTATATCTTTTATTAAAGTATATTCAAAATACACTCTTCTACCTGTTTTATTATAATAATCTTTACAAGCCTTTATAAGTTCATCAAGTTTATACCTATTTGCAATTGGCATAATTTCCTTACGTTTTTCATCAGTAGTTGCATGAAGAGAAATAGTAAGTGATATATTTAAGTCTTTTTCAAGCAATTTATATATCTGCGGAACAAGCCCACAAGTTGAAAGTGATATATTTCGTTCACTTATTCCAAGCCCACGATTGGAACTTATTAGTTTAATAAATTTTACAACATTTTCAAAATTGTCAAGGGGCTCTCCTGAACCCATCAGAACAATATTAGTTATTTGTCTGTTTTTTCTGCTACCACCTAGGTCTCGATTCACCAAGAAAATTTGTCCAAGCATTTCTCCGGCAGATAAATTTCTTGCAAGTCCATGAAGGGTTGATGCACAAAATTTACAACCCATTCGGCAACCTACCTGTGTTGAAACACAAATTGTATAGCCATATTTATATTTCATAAGCACACATTCCACTATATTTTTATCGGCAAATTCTATCACATATTTTCTTGTTCCATCTTTGCTTTCAAATCTTTTAAAAATTCTATAGTTTGGGTAATCGTCTTTGATTATATCCTTTAATGCCTGAGGTAAGTTTGATATTTCGTCTAGAGTTTTTCCACTATAAATTGCATCAAAAATTTGCTCCCCCCTAAAGGTGGGTAAGCCTAGAGACTTAACAAAATCTTTAATTTCATCAAAACTTAAATCTGCAAGCATAAATTACCTTTTTAATCAAATTATATTATTTTAAAATGATTGAATATATTTTATTATAAATTTTATTTTATAAAATAGTTTTTCCCAAAATATCGTTATGACCATTTATATAATCTCTTCCAAATACCATCTTACCTGATGGAGATTGACAAGTTATGACTTCTATAGCACCATTCTTGCAACCAATAATAAAATTTTTTTTATTAACCATAACTTTATTTTGCTCAACACTATATTTATTAGAAACATCAATAACTTTATAAATTTTGATAGTTCTATCTTCAAGCATAATGAAACAGCCTACCTCTTCTGCCAATGCTCTTACTCTATTCACAATTTGCTCTGCACTTTGTGAAAAGTCAAGTTTGCCGTCTTCTTTATTTATTTTTTGAACAAGCAAAGCTTTGCTATTGTCTTGTGGAGTAAATTTTACACTTCCATTTTCTATTGCTTTTAGCACCTCAATCGTCATCTCTCCACCCATGATGGCAAGTTTTTCTTCTAATTCTAGATAATACTCACCACATATTTCATACTCTCTTTGCAGAATAATATCACCTGCATCAACTTCTTTAGCAACTTTCATTATAGTTACACCTGTGATTTTATCTCCATTAAGAAGAGCCGATTGTATTGGAGTTGCACCTCTATATTTTGGCAAAAGAGATGGGTGAACATTTATTGCAAGTTTATAATCTAAAAACTCCTGAGGCAATATTTGCCCAAACGAAGCAACCACAGCAACATCATAATCTATCTTTTTTATTTCTTCTATATGAAGCTTTACTTTATCAAAAGTATAAACATCTATGTTTTTTTTTATAGCAAATTCTTTTACTTCAGTAGATTTTAGTTTATGACCACGACCACTTGGCTTGTCTGGTTGAGTTATTATTGCTGATATGTTAATTTTATTTGAAAATAATTTTTGCAAAACAATTTTTGAAAATCTTGAGCTTCCTAAAAATAATACTTTCATTTATTTCTCACTTTTTAATCTATTTTTTATTGTTTTATTTATATTTTTCCACCTTGTTTTAAATATTTATCTTTATCAAGACATTTGTCTATAAAAAGCACACCATTAAGGTGGTCAACTTCATGGCATATACATCTTGCAAGCCATTTTTCACATTTTACAGTGAAAGGATAACCATATCTGTCACAAGCTTTAACTGTGATTTCATAAGGACGTTTCACCCTTCCCCTAAATGTTCCCACTGAAAGACAGCCTTCTTCTTCTATATCTTCGCCTTTCTGTGAAATAATCTCTGGGTTTATTAGTTCTAAAAAAGCATTGTTAACATCAACAACAATTGCCCTTCTAAGAATTCCAACCTGTGGTGCTGCCAACCCCATTCCATCATTCGCATACATAGTTTCCTTCATATCATCAAGAAGTTCCCATAGTGATTCGTCATAGTCTTTGACTGGTTTTGATTTCTTTCGTAGTATATTCTCTCCTACAAAAACTACATTCCTTGTTGCCATATTTTTGCTCCTTTTTTTATTACTTTTTTATATGCACACGAGCAAAAAGTGCAAAGCACTTTTTTAAAAAACTGCGGAGCAGTTTTTTCTAGATTTTGAAAAATTTTCAAAATCTGCTCGTGTGCCGTTATTTAACAATTTCTCAATTATAAATTTAAGATAAGTTCTGCGGATTAACCTCAAAAAAAACTGATGTTTTAGCATTTTTATCAACAATATTAAAAACATCTTCTTCAATCATGTCTGCCTTCGCAAGTTTGAAACGCATCATAATTTGATAACGATATTTATCTTGAATACGTTTTATTGGTGATTTCATCGCATCTAGATATATTATATCATCTCCATACTTTTCTTTCAAGCCTTCTAACTCAGTATAGCAAATTTTTAAAAGTTCTCGAACATAATTTTCATCATGGTCAACAAAAAGAACTCTTAAAATGCGTGTAAAAGGCGGAAACTGTGCTGTTTGCCTTATATTTTCTTCTTTTCTAAAAAAACCTTTAAAATCATAATTAGATGCAAACTTATAAACATAGTGTCGAGGCGAATATGTTTGCAAGACAACTTTGCCTTCATTTTCACTTCTTCCTGCCCTGCCTGAAACCTGAGTTATAAGTTGAAAAGTTCTTTCTGTGCTTCGATAATCTGCATGATATAAACTTTGGTCTGCATCAACTATGCCAACTAAAACAACGTTTTCAAAGTCATGCCCCTTTGCTATCATCTGTGTTCCAACAAGTATACAAGGCAAGGTGTTTTTAAATTCACTAAGTATCTTCTGGTGTGCATTTTTTGTTGATGTGGTATCATTATCCATACGAAGAATTTTTACGTCAGGAAAATATTCTTTCAGCTTTGCCACAACCTGTTCAGTTCCAACAGCACCATTTTTTATATTTTCGCTGCCGCATTTTGGACATTTAGTAAGCACTTTATATTGTTTTCCACAATAATGACATTTAAGGCGGTTATCTTCTCTGTGATAAACTAGACTGACATCACAATCCATACATTTTGCAATATAACCACAGTCACGACAACGCATAAATGACGAATATCCTCGTCTATTTATAAAAATCATTGCTTGTTTTTTATTGTTAATAACATTTGCAAGGTCTGCAAGCAATTGATTTGAAAAAATACCACTATTACCAGTTCTTATTTCATTCATCATATCTATAATCTGAATTTTAGGAAGTTCTTTCCCATTCGCTCTTGTAGCTAGTTCAATAAGTTGATATATCCCCTGTTTTGCCTTCTCGTAACTTTCAATAGAGGGAGTGGCACTTCCAAGAACAAGCGGACAATGGTTAAATCTTGCCCTAAATTCTGCAATATCGTGAGTATCAAACCGCGGGTTTGATTCTGAAATATAACTTTGTTCATGTTCTTCATCAATTATAATCATACCTAAATTTTCTATCGGTGCAAAAATTGCAGAACGGGCACCTATCGCTATTCTTGCCTGTCCACTAAAAATTCGCTTCCACTCGTCAAAACGTTCACCTGCAGAAAGCCCACTATGCAACAGTGCAACGTTGTTTCCAAAACGCGCTTTGAAGTTAGACATTATTTGTGGTGTCAGTGAAATTTCTGGCACAAGCATAATTGCATTCTTTCCTTCAGAAAGTGCCCTTTCTATAAGATGCATATATACTTCAGTTTTTCCGCTTCCGGTTACACCATGCAAAAGATAGGTTTTATCTTCCTTGATTGTTTTTATAGCATTTTCTTGCCCATAATTTAATTTTACCTTTTTTGCATCAATAGATAAAACAAAAGGTGTGCGCTTTATTTCTCTTTTTTCTTTCTGCAAAATACCTTTATCACATAAAGCTTTTATAGCACCATATCCATACTGAGAAATTTCATTTGAGCTTGCACGTGAATTATGAATTTTTAAATATTCAACGATTTCTTGCTGTTTTTTAGCATTTTTTTGCAATTTTTCCACATTTTCTTCATTTAATAAATAAATTGTTTCAAAGAGCTCTTTAACCTTTCCTTCTCTCATCTCAGCAGGAATAAAAAGTCTTAAAATAGAAGCAAGTTTAAGGTGATTTTTTTTCGCCATAAATTTCATAAGTTCAAGCATTTCTTTTTTTATAGCAGAAAAATCTTCTATCATTGATATAATTGCTTTAAGTTTACTTTCATCATAATCACAACTATCACTTAACCCAACAACAAATCCCTGCAACACGCGTTTGCCAAATGGCACATAAACACGCATGCCAACTTCAATTGACATTTCTTGTGGCACAATATATTCAAATACTTTATCAAGAGCCTTTGCATCTTGGTCTATAATAACTTTTGCAAACTTTGCCATATAGCAAGATTATATCATATTTGATAAAATTTCTCAACTTGCTTAAACAAAAACAAGTTAAATTATTAAGAGATTTTTCAGCAAACTTGTTACATAAAAAAACATCTAACAAAATATTAGATGTTTTCATTTAAAAATTATTTTAGCCATTATTTACTTCTGAAATATTACTTGGAACAACCTTTCCACTTGCTATTTCTTCACAAGCAATACTAATTGCTTTTTTATCTTTATCGGCAAGTTCAAGTCTGCTTACACTTTCAATTTCTTTTGCACGTTTTGTTATGACTGTGCAAAGCACATATTTATTATTTTTTGTTTTACTTAAAAGCACATCTATTGATGGTTCAATCATCATAATAATCACCTCTAAAAATTATTTCTATGTTAGATTATAACACAAGATTAATATTTTGTAAAGCAGAAAAGGAATTTTTTTTGTAAATTAACCTTTATAAACAACGTTTTTGTATAAAGTTTTATTCATTTTCTAACTGTTGTTTACAATATTTTATTAGCATTTCTTCCATCGCATCTAGCAGTTTAAAAGAATTTTTTGTCATCTTAGGATTTTGAGCACTGCTATCTGCTCTGCCGACTTTTAAAAGATATTCCATAATTTTTGTGCCATCATCAACTTTATTAAATTCATTAACGTAACTTTCAAACAATTTCATCGTTAAAACTTTATGAAATTTATTGCCATCATCTGTTTGTTTTATAAACATAAAAATATCATGATTTTCAACTAGTAAATTTATCACTTGTTGTTGTTTCTCATTAAAATTAAATTGCGGCAAAACTCTTTTTGCTATCTTCTCACTCTCTAAATTATGGTTGAAAAAACTATCCACTTCCCTTCCATACAACTTTGAATAACGCCTTATATAACATTTTGGTTTACCAATATCATGCAAAAACATAGTATAGGCAAGCTCACGGCGAACCTCTTTGTCATAATCTTTATCAAGTTTATTTATTGTTTCGACAGAGTGCAAAATATGGTCTAGGCAATTATAAATATGCCAAGGATTATCTTGTTGCTGTTTTGCACAATCTTCAATCTCTGGCAAGATAGATAAAAGCCAAGTTTTAAATTCCTTGTTTTCGTAATTTTTATAAAATTCATCTTTTACATTATCACTTAGCAAAATTTTATCTAATAATTCTATCATAATTTATTCCTTATTTATTCCTTTTAATATTTTAATCCTTTTTGTATAAAATTTCAATAAAAACATAAAATTTTACCTATTTTTAATAAAATATAGCAAAAAAATTGCATTTCTCTTTTAGAATGAATATAAAAAAGACCACGACTTGTGGCCTTTTATCTGTAAATTTATTTTCTTGGATTTTTGATGTTTGCTTGAGCTGCTGCAAGTCTTGCAATAGGAACTCTGTAAGGAGAGCAAGAAACATAGGTAAGTCCACAATTATGACAGAACTCTATTGATGATGGGTCTCCACCATGCTCACCACAAATACCAAGCTTAATGTCTGGTCTTGTAGATTTTCCAAGGTCAGCTGCCATTTTTACAAGTTTACCAACACCCTGTTGGTCAAGACGAGCAAATGGGTCAGATTCAAATATTTTCTTTGCATAATAAACATCAAGGAATTTACCAGCATCATCACGAGAGAATCCGTAAGTCATCTGAGTTAAATCGTTTGTTCCAAATGAGAAAAATTCTGCATATTTTGCAATTTCATCAGCTGTGAGAGCTGCACGTGGGATTTCAATCATTGTTCCAATCTTATATGTCATCTTAACATTATTTGCCGCAATTACTTCGTCAGCCTTGTTTGCAACAATATCACGAACATACTTAAATTCTTTCCAATCACAAGTGAGTGGAATCATAATTTCAGGAACAATATTATAGCCTTTTTCTTTATTTACTGTGATTGCAGCTTCGATAACTGCTTGTGTTTGCATTTCAGCAATTTCTGGATATGTTACTGCAAGACGAAGTCCACGATGACCCATCATTGGGTTAAATTCGTGAAGGTCTGCAACAGTTGCTTTAAGTCTATCAAAAGAAATACCCATATCTTTTGCAAGAGCAGCAATTTCGCTATCTTCGTGTGGAAGGAATTCATGAAGTGGTGGGTCAAGGAAACGAATTGTTACTGGGTGGCCTTCCATTGCAGAATAGATTCCAATAAAGTCTTTTCTTTGCATTGGAAGAAGTTTTGCAAGAGCTTTCTTACGTTCTTCAACGGTTGTAGAAACAATCATTTCTCTTACTGCTGGGATTCTATCAGCTTCAAAGAACATGTGTTCTGTTCTGCAAAGTCCAACACCTTCTGCACCAAAGTTAAATGCATTTTTAGCATCTCTTGGGTTATCTGCATTAGTTCTAACCTGAAGAGCACGGTGCTTATCTGCCCATTCCATGATAGTTGCAAATTCACCTACAATCTTAGCAGGTTCTGTTTTGATTTCACCATCATAAACTTTTCCTGTTGAACCATCAAATGAGATAACATCGCCTTCTTTGTATTGCTTGCCATTGATTGTGAAAGACTTTTCGTCTTCTGCAAATTTAAGTGCTGAGCAACCTGCAACACAGGCAGTTCCCATTCCACGAGCAACAACGGCTGCATGAGATGTCATACCGCCACGAGCAGTTAAAATACCTTGGCTTGCTGCCATACCTTCAATATCTTCTGGAGATGTTTCAAGACGAACAAGAACAACCTTTTCTTTGTTTGCTCCCATCTCTTTTGCTTTTTCTGCAGTAAAACAGATTTTTCCACAAGCTGCACCAGGAGATGCTGGAAGACCTTCTGTAATTGGAGTTGCTTTCTTTAATGCCTCTTCATCAAATTGAGGGTGAAGGAGTGCATCAAGTTGTTTTGGGTCAATCATCATAAGAGCTTCTTCTTCGGTGATAAGCCCTTCTTTAACAAGGTCTACGGCAACCTTTAAAGCTGCTTTAGCTGTTCTCTTACCATTTCTTGTTTGAAGCATATAGAGTTTACCTTTTTCAATAGTAAATTCCATATCTTGCATATCTTTGTTGTGTTTTTCAAGTGTTTTTGCAATAGTTGCAAATTGTTTATATACCTCTGGATTTTTCTCTTCAAGAGTAGAAATTGGAAGTGGAGTTCTAATTCCAGCAACAACATCTTCCCCTTGTGCATTCATAAGGTATTCCCCATAGAGTTTATTTTCACCAGTAGCTGGGTTACGTGAGAAAGCAACACCAGTGCCTGAATCTTCGCCCATGTTACCAAATACCATTGATTGAACGTTAACGGCGGTTCCCCATTCATAAGGAATATCATGCATTCTTCTGTAAACGTTTGCTCTATCATTATCCCAAGAGCGGAATACTGCCTTTACAGCTTCAATAAGTTGAACTTGTGGGTCTTGTGGGAATTCTTCCCCTTGTGACTTCTTATATAAATCCTTAAATAATTTAACAATTTCTTTAAGGTCATCAGCTGTTAAGTCCTTATCGTATTGAACACCCTTTTCTTCTTTAACTTTGTCAAGAATACGTTCATATTTAGATTTTTCTTGTTGCATAACAACATCACTGAACATCTGTATAAATCTTCTGTATGAGTCATAAGCAAAACGTGGGTTGTTTGTTAAGGCAGCAAGCCCTTCAACAACTTCATCGTTAAGACCAAGATTCAAAATTGTGTCCATCATACCAGGCATTGATACTCTTGCACCTGAACGAACAGACACAAGAAGTGGATTATTTTTATCACCAAACTTCTTCCCTGTCATTTTCTCAAGTTCTTTAAGTTTTTCTTCAATTTGAGCTAAAATTTCATCGTTGATTTTTCTGCCATCAGCATAATACTGAGTGCAGGCTTCAGTTGTAACTGTGAATCCCTGAGGAACAGGCATTCCAAGATTTGTCATTTCAGCAAGATTTGCACCTTTTCCACCAAAGAGTGCTTTATTTTTGCCATCAGCTTCTTTAAATAAGTAAACAAATTTTTTCATAAACTCTCCTTTTTCACAAAATTAATTATATAACAAAGTTAGCTTTTTTACCAAGCGATTTAAAAAGATTTTTATAAACAAATAGAAACTTGTTTTAAACATTTAGTCAATTAACAAACAATATTTTTATAAAATAATAGAATTATAAAATTTAATAAATAATTTGTTTTTAATTAAAATAAAAATATAAAATGATATAAAAGAGCAAATAATTTAAAATTTATTTGCAAAAAATATTAAAAATTTATAAAATTAAATTAACGGAGCATTTATGATTGTAATAAAGAATAAAAAAGATAGCATAAACAAAATGAAGGAACTTAGACTAAATTATTTTCAACTTGATGTTTTTAATGTTGATGATATTGATGGAATAAAAGCTTTCTTTGAAAATAATCCATCTGAAGAGTATGTTATGAGAAGTCCAAATAAAACAAATGGTAATTTTTTCTATGTTAAAAACTTTGAAGAAGCACAAGAAAAACTTAAATATTTTTCAGATGAAGTGACAATAGATGTTTCGTATAGACCATATAAAGATTTTATTATTCTTGTTGGAGATATAAAGGTTCATAAAGGCTATGGCGCTGATATTGTTGACTTAACAGCAAGAACAGATAGCGAGGCAACCCAAAGAAACATCTATGAAGAGCCACAATACAACCTTCACACCACACTTGAAGATGATAAATTATGGAACATTCCAGGGTTTTCTAAAATTATGAGATATATAACCGAACATGAACTTTATGATGTTATTGTTGAGTTTTTAGTTTATGACTGCAAAATCGGAGTAAATAAAGAAAATGTTGTTATATCCGAACTTAGAACTGGATATTAAAAAATTTAATAATAAGATTAATAAAA
This sequence comes from uncultured Clostridia bacterium, assembly GCA_944351415.1. Lineage (GTDB taxonomy): Bacteria > Bacillota > Clostridia > Christensenellales > UBA1242 > Caccovivens. The sequence continues at coordinate 57,271 of CALVPQ010000007.1, forward strand.
ATAACGTTAATAAGATTAATAAGATTAATAAAAATAACATAAAAAAAATCACCCGCTGGGTGATTTTTTTGTTTATAAGTTAAGCTTTTATATATTTGACATAGCCATCAACTTGACCACTGCCTTCTGAATCAACAATCCAGCCATTTGGTGCTGTTGTGACTGTGATTGTATCTTTGATATATAATGTTGTGGCATTTGCCATTAAATATATATAAGACCATGGACTTGTTATTCCATTTGCTATTGTCGAGCTATCTATATAAATTGTTGCTAAGTTAGTGCAACCATAAAAAGCATAATCACTGATACTTGTTACTCCTTCTGAAATTGTTATACTTGTAAGGCTGTTGCAATCTTGAAAAGTCCCAGAACCGATACTTGTTACTCCTTCTGGAATTGTTATATTTGTAAGTCCGCTGCAACCATTGAAAGCATAATTACCTATACTTGTTACTCCTTCTGGGATTACTAAATCCCCTGTAAGTCCGCTGCACTCAGAAAAAGCAGAATCACCTATACTTGTTACTCCTTCTGGGATTGTTATATTTGTTAAATTACTACAACTAGAGAAAGCATGTTGATTAATTTCTGTTGTCCTGCTATCTAATATTAAAGTTGTTAAGAAATCTCTTGCTACTGATGGTGCTAATGCTATAAAATCACCGCTCTCTAAATCCGTGTAGTATTGAACATTATCTATAACTTGGATTTTACTTGCTGGCTTTTCTGTTTCCAAGTCGCTTGCATTATATATAGCTTTTGCATAATAGCCTACCCAGCCATTTGATGTATCTGAACTTACTGTAATACTACTTGAATAGTTATACACTTCTGCTAAGGCATAGCAATATTGGAAAGCCCAACCCCCAATACCTGTTACACTTGATGGTATTGTTATACTTGTAAGTCTTCCGCACCATCGGAAAGCACATTCACCTATAGTTATTAAGGTGCTTGGCAAAGTTACACTTATAAGGTTGCTACAATTTTGAAAAACATAAGACCCATCAATATTTGTTACTCCTTCCGAAATTGTTATATTTGTAAGTCCGCTGCAACCATTGAAAGCATAATTACCTATACTTGTTACATTTGATGGTATTATTATATTTGAAAGTCCGATACAATCATAAAAAGCATAATTACCTATACTTGTTATTCCTTCTGGGATTGTTATACTTGTTAAACTATCACAATCTTCAAAAGCATGTTGATTAATTTCTGTTGTCCTGCTATCTAGTGTTAAAGTTGTTAAAGAATTTCTTGCTACTTCTGGGGCCAGTGCTATAAAGTCTTCACCATCTACATAATATTGAACATCACCTATAACTTGGATTTTACTTGCCGGCTTTTCTCCTGATAGGTCACTTGCATTATATATAACTTTTGCATAATAGCCTACATACCCATTTGATGAGTCTGAACCAACTGTAATACTACTTGAATAGTTATATACTTCTGCTAAGGCATAACAACCAGAAAAAGATTGAGAACTTATACTTGTCAAACTATTTGGTAAAATTATACTTGTAAGTTCACTGCAGCTTTGGAAAGTATAATTACTAATACTTGTTACACTTGATGGTATTGTTATACTTTTAAGCACTCTACAATATCGGAAAGCAGAATTTCCGATACTTGTTACACTTGATGGTATTGCTATACTTTCAAGTTCACTGCAGCCGTAAAAAGCATAAGAACCTATATTTGTTAAAGTATCTGGAAGTAAAACACTTTGAAGAGTTGGGCGAGCTTGATTGAATACTCCACTATTATAAGTTCCATCATGCATAGATGTGACTATGTATTCCGATAGAGTTTCAGTTGTTCTATAAATTGCTGATGGAATTGTTATATTAAATACTCTTGCAGAGCAACTGACAAGCTCAGCTTCGCCTGTGGCTGGAGTGTAGTTATAAGTTAAATATGTGTTTGGCTCTGTGAATACTGCATAATATGTTGTTGGAGAATTTTCTTCAAATATAAAAGTGTAGTCTGGAAGTGTGGAAACAAATTCTGTTGTTTCTTTGCTTGTTTTCCAACTAAGAAGTCTGCATCTTCATTACCTGTAAAACTTGCCGATAATGTGACCTCTCTCCCAATCTCAACTTCTCCACCACCTGTTACCAATCCTAAACCTGTTTCTGTTTCAGTCTGTCCAATTGCTATTGCTGTTACTACTGGAAATTCATGGCTTGCATCATATAAGTTAATATTATAGCCAAAGTTTACATCTGTAAGAGAATTGTCTTTTGATGAAAGTGAAAAGGTTATTGTAAAGGTTGTTGTGCTTGTCTCTTCTCCTGTGCTTGCACTTAGCACTACATTTGAACCGGTATACTCACCTTCGCTCTTATCATTAACTATTTCCTTT
>CALVPQ010000008.1 GCA_944351415.1 uncultured Clostridia bacterium
AAGAACATATTAGACTACAAAATCTAACATGTTCTCTCTTTTTTATTTGTTGTCCGTTTTAATCAAACAACATCTAAAGTCTCTTTTTTTTATTCGTTAAAACTTATTATTTTTTTATTTTTATATGATTTATATAATTTTATTTAGTCATCGTCATCATCGTCGTAGTCGTAATCGTCGTCATCATCATCGTCATCACTGTCGTCAAAGTCGTCATCATCGTCATCATCGTCTTCGCTTTCATCATCATCGTCAGCAAATTCTTCATCATCAAAACTTATTTCATCTTCATCATCAGCAAAATCAATATCAGGTGTGATGTCGTCATCATCAAGTAAGCTTGACTTTGTTATATCATTAACAGATGCCATGTCGCCTGTTTCATCATCAATAGTCATAACATCGTCGTTATCATCTCTGACGATATAATCTTCCCAATCAGAATTAAGCTCTCCGTCTTCATTTTGATGTTCCTTAAGACAACTTGCACACATTATTTCATCTGGTTGAATGTAGTTTGTTTTACATATTGGGCAAAGTTCTAGGTCTATATCATCAACATAATCTTTCTTTGCTTCCATCTCTGCCTTACAAACAGAACAATACTTATCTTTTTTCTGTATATAATTTAGTTCACATCTTGGACATCTAATATAAACTGGTTTTTTCATATTCTCTCCTTAAAACTTCTTCAAGTTTGCAAATAAATAAAATTGATTTTATTCTATTCAATTTGCTTAACACATTATACATAAGTAATTTAAAAATGTCTATTATTTTTTGATAGTTTTTTAAATTTTTCTAGTTTTTATTTGAACATAAATGACCTCGCAATTAATCCTTCAAGTTCATCTCTGCTTGACTTTTTCTAAGATATAATGGCAAGAGTTCGCTCTGGTTTATAAACTCATTTCTTTCTGCCTTAAGTTTACTTAAAGATAAAAGTTCTTCGCTGGTTGGGTTAACTGTGATTTCGGTGACATTTTCTCCTGCTAGGCTAATTTTAATTTCTTGCAATTTTGATAAGGTATCTATATCAATTACCCTTTCGTCTTCTATTTTTTCCCCATTTCTATTATATTTACATACATAATATAAACCGCTTAGAGCATTGATTACACAATAAAAAGCTTCTTTTACGTTATGATTTTTTATATAAGAGTATGCCATAAGGTCAAAAGTTGTGAGACTGATTACCTTTTTATTTTCTGCGCTACCCGCTAGTAAACCTTTAACAAGGGCTATTCCTATTCTTATGCCTGTAAACGAACCTGGCCCAACAACAACTGAATATATGTTATTATCCTGAATAGTTTTACCTATCTCATCTAACATTCCATCAATATTTAAAAGCAAATTTTCTGAATGTTTGCAGTTTGCGTCCATTGATTTGCATGCTATTTTGCCATCTATCTCTATTGCAATTAGTGCTTCTTTATATGCCGTAGATAATGCAATCATTTGACCGCTCCTATACTTATTTTTCTTTTATCACCATCTAGTTTTTCGATTTTTATCTCAATATGTTGGCAATTTATTAAGCCTTCAACTTGATTTGGCCACTCCACAAATACAATTCCATCTAAGCTTTTTAAGTCAAAGTATTCATCAAACCCAAGTTCTTCTGCCTCATCTTTTGATGAAAGTCTATACATATCAAAATGATAAACAGGACATTTCCCACCTTCATAAACATTTAGCAGTGTGAATGTTGGGCTTGTGACAAGTGCTGTGCTTCCTAGTCCTTTCACAAAGCCTTTGACAAAATGAGTTTTGCCTGCACCTAAGTCGCCTATAAGTGTGAACACAACCCCTTTGCCCACAGTGCCTGCAAGTTTTTCAGCCACCAGCATGGTTTCTTCTTCATTATTTGTTGTTACTGAAAATATATTCATATAGCTCCTAAAAATACAATAAATAATCTACATATATTATAGCACATTTAATCTTTATATTAAAATTATTATTGTGAATTTACCTTTCTTTTATTTTTTTCTAACCACTTTAAAATTCGTTTATATATTAATATTCCAATTATAGCAAAAAACACACCAAGAGTTATACCAACAAGAGTATCACTTAGGTAATGCACACCTAAGACCATTCTTGAATATGCTATCAAAAATGGGAAAAGCACACAAAAAGTTCCGCCTAGTATCTTCGTCGTTTTATATTTTGATGTTGTTAAAATGCTATAAAATAAAAACGTTGCAATAACAGCCGAATTTAAACTATGCCCAGACGGCATACTATAGCCATCTTCTCCACCATAATTTATTATTTGTGGATTATTTACAAAAGGTCTATCTCGTGCTATTATAAGCTTTAAAAGTTGATTAGAAACTGAAGCAATAATAAAAGTTACTGCAAAGGCAAAACTAAGTTTTCGTTGCCTTACAAATAAAATAGCAAACACTATAAAAAGCCCTAAGTAGCTTCCTAGTGTTGTTATAAATTGAAAAAGAGAAAGCCAGCCTATGCTTGCATTGGTTTGCAAAAATTCAATTATGTTTACTTCAAAATTATTCATATATCTATTATAACAAATTTTATAAAAAAACAAACTTTAAATATGATTTTTTATAAATTTTTATTATATTAATAAAAAAAAGCAGTATAAAAATAATACTGCAATTTAATGGATTTTGTAAAGATAAATAAAGTAGAGTTTAAACATACAATTATGTTTATTTTAGTTTACTTACACTAAAGCCATCATCTATATCATAAAAATTGGTTTCAAAATCGTTATCTTGGCTTAGAGTGTTTATAAATTTTCTTAAGTTCATCACCATTGAGCGATGCTTATGTGGCACTTTCCCATCTATTTGAACAAAGCCATGCAAGTATATATTATCGGTAAATAATATACCGCCACCACTGAGCAAGTGCTTTAAATATGGATAATATCTTATATACTGCCCTTTTGCACCATCAAGAAAAATAAGGTCAAATTTTTCATTTTTAGAGCAAAGTTCTTCTATCACCTTTTGTGCATCATCAATATAGAACGTTACCCTGTCTTTTACTTTATATTTCTCAAAATTCTCTTTGGCAAGTTTTGCCCGCTCATTGTTATTTTCTATTGTATAAAGCCTGGCGTTAGAGCTTTTTAGCATAAGAATACCAGAATAACCTATTGCTGTGCCTATTTCTAAAATTTTGCTTGGAAATTGTGCTTTACATATTTCTGTTAACTTTTTTGCCGTTTTATCTCTGACTATTGGTATATAGTTTGCTTTTGCAAATTCCTTTATTTCGTTCATACTTTCCATATAAAAACACCTTAGTCAAGAGTTACAATAGTAAGTATCATTGGACGACGTTTTGTTCGTCTATAGATAAAGTTTGAAATATTCCTTTTTAGTGATGCCCTTATAACTGCTGGTTCTACCCCTCGAAGGTCACTTTCTTTAAGTGATGCAATTATACTTGCTTTTGCATCTTGAACAAAACTTTCTTGCTCATCAGCATATACTACACCCCTTGTGATTATAAATGGTTCACCTGTAACTTCACCTGCAACATTGTTGATAGTGACACATACAACACATATACCATCTTCTGAGAGCTGTTTACGTTCTCTTAGAACATTGCTATCCATGTCGCCTATACCCATACCATCAACAAGGCGTTGCCCCGCTTTAACGAAACCTACTTCCTTAAGTGAATTTGCACCAAGTTCTACTTGAAGACCAAGACTTGGAAGAATTATATTCCTTTTATCCATGCCAAGCGTCATTGCAAGTTCTTTATGGGTTTTTAAGTGTCTATATTCACCATGAATTGGTATGAAAAATTTTGGCTTTACAAGGCTATGCATAAGTTTTAACTCTTCTTGACATGCATGGCCTGATGTGTGAACTTCTGCAAGTTCGTCATAGATAACATCTGCCCCTAGTTTATAGAGAGCATTGATAACATTATATACATTTTTTTCATTACCTGGAATTGGTGATGCAGATAAGATTACAAGGTCGTTTGGCCTTATCTTTATACTCTTGAACTCTCCTGCTGCCATACGAGTTAAAGCACTCATTGGCTCGCCCTGACTGCCTGTTGACATTATAAGCACTTCTTTATCGTCTAGTTTATCAACCTTTTCAAGGTCTACAATATTATCTCGATTAAATGTAAGCTCACCTATCTTCATTGCAACTTCACTTATATTTATCATGCTTCTGCCTGTGAAAGCAATCTTTCTGTTATACCTTTCTGCAATATCCATAATTTGTTGCATTCTGTGAATATTGGAAGCAAAAGTTGCAACAATTATTCTATTATTTGGGTGATTTTTGATTATTTCATCAAGTGTTCGTCCAACTGATTTTTCACTCATAGAATAACCTTTGCGACAAACGTTTGTGCTTTCGCATAAAAGTAAACTTACACCCTTTCTTCCTATTTCTCCAAGACGTGGAAGGTCAGTCATCGCACCATCAATAGGTTCGTAGTCAACCTTAAAATCACCTGTGTGAACAACTGTTCCAACTGGTGTTGTGATTGAAAATGCAAGCGAGCCTGCAATTGAATGGCTAACCTTGATAAATTCTATTGAAAAAGAACCTATTTTTAAAACGTTTTTTGGCTTTACTGAAATTGCCTTGTATTTTATCTTTGGATACTCTTTCATCTTATTTTCTACAAGTGCTAAAGTAAGTCTTGTTCCATAAATAGGAACGTTGATTTGTTGTAATAAAAATGGCACTGCCCCAATATGGTCTTCATGACCATGTGTTAAAAGTAGCGCTTTGATTTTTGATTTGTTTTCAACTAGGTAGGACATATCTGGAATAACTATGTCTACACCTGGCAAATCGTCATCTGGAAAGGTAAGCCCTGCATCAACAATAATGATTTCATCATTATATTCAAAGGCTGTCATATTTTTGCCTATTTCACCTACTCCACCTAAAAATGTTATTTTTAATTTGTTATTATTCACGTTTTTCTCCTTTTATTTTTTAGTATTTTTATTAATTTTTTACAAAGAAAAATATTATTTTCAATACAAGAAAAACCTATTATTTAATAATAAGCTTTTTTGATAAAAAATTAAATTTTTCTAAGCAAAATATTTTTTGCATTAAAAAAGCAATCTTAGTTTATAAGATATACTTTGCATCTTCAATTTTATCAACTTCTTCAAGACGTTTTGGTGAAAGAATGGTGTCGCTATCAACATAGAAACGCATTCCTTGACTTGAGAAGAACATCACCATTTCAAAAATATGAATGAGTGGTGAAATCAGTGGAAGAATAATTATTATTGAATAAAGCCCTAGAATTACTGAAAGAACTATTGCAAGTAAGAAAATCACAAAGGCTGTTGAAAATACTCTTGCACCCCTTCTAAGCACTGCACGCATACCTATCATAAATGATTTGAATACGTTTTGATTATATACCACTTTTGCTGGTGCCCAACCCGCATTGAAAGTTTCTTTGAAAGCCATTAATATTGCTGGAACTATAACAAAGGCAAACGGCATGATATAGTCAAATATAGCATTATCAACACGTGTTAGCCCCCACATACTTAATACGATTAGCCCATTAAATGGCATACAATAGAATACTTTTATAATTGAATAGGTTAAAGAATTTTTTAATGTTTTCAAATATGTGCCTGTGAAACTTTGTTTTTGACATGATGACATATAGCCATACATCATTTCACACGTTACATACTTTCCAATATTAAGTAGTAGTGGAAGTAAAATAAAACTGATAAGGCAAAAATAAATGCCAATACCAACATTTGAGAAAATCTCTCTAAAGAATATGAGAACAAAATCTATTACGGCTGTCAGTCCGTTTGCAAGACTTGAGCCATAGAGCGTGCCACTATCAAATGCCCCGCTCAAATTTGACTCGTTATATGCAAACGAGCCTGCATCAACATAGTGATTATAAAAAATACATAGAAGAGCTAAAACTAAGCCTATTGATAAAATATGGTATACAAGAAGTTTCCATACCTTATCAAAATTTGCACATAATAACCTAACTGAATTTTTAAACATCATAATCTTTGATTTCTCTCTTACAATATTAATAATTATATAAGGCGGTTTTGTTAGAATTTTTGAAGAAGGCTTGGAAATAAAATTTTAAATCTATTTAAAATTTTTAAGTTGCCAATATATGGCAACTTTGCCACTTTGAAAAAAGTGGCATTTCCAAGCCGTGTATACGTTAAAAAAATTATAGTTTTAACCCATACATATAAAAAATATTATTTTCTACCTTATAAACCTGATATAATTATACAATAAAAGTTTATATATTGCAAGAAAAATCTAAGATATAAGTATGAAAAAAATGGCAAAAATTCAAGAATATTATTTTATAGCAAGAATTTTATAAGAAATTTCGCCACCTTCCATCTTAACTTTGATTGTGTCGCCTTTTTTATGACCAAGAAGAGCTGAACCAACAGGTGAAATATTGCTGATAATACCATTTGCTGGGTCACTTTCTGTTGAACCTAGTATTTTATATTGAAGCTCTTCATCAAACTCTTCATCATAAAGTTTTACAGTTGAGCCAATCCCCACTGTATCACTTGAACCTTCTTGTTTATCAATAATTTGACAAGTTAGAAGTATATCTTCCATTTCACGAATTTCAGCTTCTACTTGTGCTTGCTCTTCTTTTGCTGCATCATATTCAGAGTTCTCTGAAAGGTCTCCAAATTCTCTTGCTGCACCAATCTTTTTGCTGACTTCTACCCTTCTTACAGTCTTATAATAATTAAGCTTTTCTTCTAGTTGTTTTTTCCCTTCTCTTGTTAAAACATGAACCATAATTAGAACTCCTTTTAAAAGTTTTCGATAAATTATAATCTCTTTTCATTTTTAAGTCAAGTTTTTTGTGACCAATTTTTAAACTTTTTTGCTTGCCTAGTATTATTTTTATTTATTTGTTTACACTATAAGTGGAGGTTTTATTATGCTTACTATTCTCGCTTTTATACTTACAATCTTAGGTTGTATAAACTGGTTATTAGTCGGTCTTTTGCAATATGATTTTGTGGCTGGGATTTTCGGCTATCAGGCAAGCATACTTTCAAGAATTATCTATATCATTATTGGTATTGCAAGTTTATTTTTAGTTTTTAAACTTATCAAAGGCAAAGGCACGATTGCTGTTTTTTCTCGCAGAAACAAGAAGGACCTTGCAAAAAACATAAAAAAAATAGGCAAAAAAGATGACGAGGCAGGTTATGAAAATGCCAGTTCTATGCAAAACTTAAATGTTGAAGCAGGCAAAGAAGAACTTGGCGATGATTTTGAACATGACCATTTTGATGACAATCGCACTAATAAGCCACGGGGACTTTTTAACGAACACTTTGATGATAGAGATTTTTGATTAAACATTTCTATCTTATGTTGTTTGACTAGGTTTGATTACAAAAAATTTGACAAAGAGCTTAAATATTTATATGTGAAAGGAGATAAAAATGCAACGCAATTTATCAATTCTTGCCCTGCTTACTCTATTTGTGGGCTGTCTGTTTTCTATTTTATTTTTTAACCTATTATAAATTAAAAACACTTTTAAATAAAAAGGCTATCAATTCATTATGATAGCTTTTTATTAAACCTAAATTTTCCCTGCCAATCTTGAATGAAATTATTTTATTTATGATATTTGCTTCCGCTATTTATCATAAATGCGCGGTAGATTTGTTCGAGCAAAACCACCCTTGCAAGATTATGCGGAAGAGTTATTTTGCCAAGTGATATTTTTTCGTCCACCCTCTTCTTGACTTCTTCGCTCACCCCATAAGAACCACCAATAATAAAAGTTACCATACTGGTTGTTTGAGCTAAAACTTCTATCATTTTTGCAAGTTCTTCACTGGATACTTCCTTTCCTTTCACATCAAGCAAAATGTTTTTTCCTGCAAAATTTGATAGAATTTCATTTCCTTCACTTTGCAATATTTTTGAAGTGTCTTGATATTTGTTTTGCTCGGCTAGTTCTATAATAGAAAGTTTGCAAAACTTTTGAAGTCTTTTGATATACTCACCGCAAGCATCAGTCCAATACTTTTCTTTTAAATTTCCCACACATATAAGCCTTATATTTATCATAATAGCACACCTAATATAAACGTCATCAAAGTGACTGCACCTGTTAAAATAAAACAAGTTACAAGCAGAACTAAAGATAAATTGTCTAGTTTAAAAGGTTCGTCTTCCTTAAGCATCTGATTATCTATTTCGCTTGAATTGCCGGTTTCAATCGACGTTGACATGAATATTTTATCAAAATTTTCAAGGTCTTCTTCTTTGGTTGCTTTTGTGCCATCTGCAAGCTCCTTTACTTCGCTTTGAAAAGCTGTTCGCATCATCTCTGTGAAAAGCGCCTCTTGTAAATTGTGCATACGTTTGAGTGCTGTTTCTTTGTAAAGTGCCTTTGTTAATACTCGTAGTGCCATAACGAGCAAGATAACTAGGATTATCACAAATAGTAGTGCTGTGATAAAGTTATTTTGAAAATTAAATTGTAGCCAAGCAAACATATTGCCAAAACCTAACCCATTTGCATTTGAAAAGCCCATAAATAAACTTAATGCATTGTTCATAAAATGTATGAGCATGGCTGGATATATTGTGTCGCAAAGAGATGTGAGATAGCCGAGATACAAGCCTATGCATGTTGCATAAAAGAACTGCTCTATATTCATGTGCATAAGTCCGAATAAAAGTGATGAGATTATTATCGCCTTCTTGCTACCTAAGTTTGAAAGCCCTTTGAGTAGCATTCCCCTGTGGGCTGTTTCCTCGCAGATACCTGGCAAAATTGCGGTTGTCACCAAATTGATTAAAAATAGCCAAAAAGGATATGAACCGCCACCTGAACTTGTGCCAGCATTGAAGTTATAACCAAGCGCTGACAAGACGGCATTAAAGAAAGTGGCTACGAAGACATTTAAAATATATACAATAACACCTATTAAAATGGCATACAAAACTGCTTTCCATGAAATTTTCTTAAAGCCATAATATTTAAAAACATCTCTGACTTTTGCCTTTTGAATACCTTTAAACATAAAGATAGAAATACTAAAAAGCATACCTATTTGAATAAATGCATTTAATATATCTTCACCAATTTCTCCTAAAAAGTTAAGAACACCAAAATGTAACAGCATTCTTATAACTACAAACAAGACCACAATAGTCGTATAGCAAATTATTGTGTTTCTTGTTGTTTTATTTCTAATATTCATTATTTTCTCCATAATTTGTCTTTTTTAAGACGATTTTTGTTTTTATAAATTCAAGTGATACTTACATAGTAATACATAATTTGAATACTGTAAAGGGGTAAAGTATTTTTTCTTAAAAGAATATTTTGTTTAAAAAAGTAGAAATTTTGTTTATTTGAGCATTTTTTGTTGGATTTTGTCGAATAAGTTTTTTTATCCTTTTACTTTGTTGCCAAAAATAAACCAAGACTTACTAAGCTAGAAAAGTAAATAATGTTATAAATAACATCATTGCAAGAGCAACACCTATTGATATGTATATGAAAATTGATGTTTTTGTAGAAGTCTTTTCTACCTCTTCTTTACTTTTATGTTTAAAATAAAATCTGTCTATGATATAAATAATTGCAACTGTTACACCAAGCAATAATATGGCAATAAGATAGAACCACCAAGTATTTGGCAATGCAAGAGAAAAACTTGTGATATTTTGCAAATATGTAAACAAAATGACAAGGAAATTGTTTATAAAATGCACAAGTATAGACGACACAAGTGAGCCTGTTCTTAAAACAAGCCATGCCATAATTGAACCGAGAAGAAATGGATATACAAGTTGTTGCAAATTTTGATGCATAAGTGCAAACATAAAGGCAGACATAAAGATAGCTTGCACGTCGTTAAAACGTGTGCGAAGCCCGTTTAAAATTATCCCCCTAAACAAAAGCTCTTCTGTTATGGCTGGGATTATGCAGGTTACAACAACAGAAAGTGCAAAGATGCCAAAGCTTTGTGGATTTGTGAGCGACTCGGTTGTTCCTCCCTCAAGTGGGAAACCTATTGCCTTGAGAATATTATCTATAACACCAATAAAATATTGCAAGCCAAAGAGTGAGATTATGCCGATTGCAACTATCAAAAGATATGTATACCACTTCATCTTGAAATTTAGATTTATAGCCTTATATTCTATTCTCTGTGTTTTGTTGTATATTAAATATAACGATACATAGCAGATTGCGGTCACCACGCCGTAGACCGCGTTAAACCATATACTATCTGTTATATCTGTTGCTTCACTATTATTTACACCAGCAATCAAATTTGCAATCAGTGAAAAAACAAGCGACAAAAGAATTGGCAAAATAAGAGCAAATAAAAATATCTTGCCACTGTCTCCATCATTATAAAAATTTCGCCTATCGTAGACCTTTGTGTTTTTGTTCATTGGCTTATTATACAATAATATTTTGCAAAAGACAAACAAAGTGCTTTACTTTAAAGCAAAATTTTATTAAAATCTTAGTATGATGGATTTTATGGAAGAAGCAATTGGGCAGGCAGAAATTGCCCTAAAGCACGACGAAGTGCCTATTGGTGCGGTTATTGTTAAAGATGGAAAGATTATCGCCAAGGGTTATAACAAAAGAGAAAAAAGTCAAAATGCACTGATGCATGCTGAGATTATTGCAATAAAAAAAGCCTGCCGAAAACTTAAATCATGGCGGCTTGATGGCTGCAGCATTTATGTGACCCTTGAGCCCTGCCCTATGTGCAGTGGTGCTATTGCAAATGCAAGAATTGCTCGCCTTGTTTATGGGTGCGAAGAAAAATCGTCTGGGGACAATCTTTGTGAGAAGATACTTTCAAGCACTAGGCTTAATCACAAAGTTGAAATAGTTTTTGATGAAAAATATAGTGAAAAATGTGGCAGGCTTTTAAGTGATTTTTTTAAAAATAAGAGAAAATAAATTATATTTTTTTTAATTTTATTTATCTTTTTAATTATTTATTTTTTATTATTTTTAATTAGTTTTAATTATTTTTATTGTTTAATTATATATTATTAAATTATTTCTGTTTTATAAATTAATTTTTTTACATTTTTTATTTGAATTTTATTTTTAAATATTTTTTTATTTTTATTATAAATCCGCATGAATAGGGGCTCGGAAATGTATGCCTAAGGCATATAAAAAAAGAAAGCTGGTGCTTTCTTTTTTAAAAAATTTGTTGAAAACAAATTTTTGATTTCCGAGCCATAAATAAATTTCTGAACTACTCATAGATAAAATATTTATAAACTGTTTTATATTATAACAATTTTAAAAGCTCTTCATTATATTCTTCTTCGCTTATTTTTCCTTCTTCTCTCATCTTCTTAAGGCGGGCTATTTTTTCTGCTTTAGTTTCATTTATCACTTCAACATTATCACCCACTTTAACTGATTTTTCTTTCTCTGGTTTAATCCATACCCAATCTGATATGAACATTGTGATAATTAAAAGCACGCTTGAGACAGAAAGCAAATTTACTATTATTGAGATTACAAGGGCTGTCATATAATAGCCATAACGTTGACGGAAGAGCTTTCCATTCTTCCATATCGCCATGATAAGAAGCACAGCAACAGCTAGGCAACAGGCAATTGTTATAAAGTCAAAGACTAAATAAAATACCGCACTGCGAATAGCTGGGTCGGTTTGAAACCAAGAAACTATTGAGAATATACCCCACCCTATTTCAATAAAATTAAATATTATCGCCACAATTATAAGCCACTTTTTTGTTGTGTTCATAATTCTCCTTTCTATACAATATATTTTGATATTGAATATTTTAGCATTAGCACAAAAATAAGTCAAATCATTTTGATTATTTCTAAATTTATTATATACTAAGTTAGATTTATTATGTTAAGGAGTTATGATGAAAAAGGTTGAAAAATATAATATTTTAATTACAGGTTCGTCTAGTGGAATTGGACAAGCACTACGAAAACATTATGAAGCTATTGGGCATACTGTAATTGGACTAAGTTTAGCAGATGACGACTATTGTTGTGATGTTTCAGATAAAGAGCAGATGAAAATTGCTTTTAACGATATAAAAGAAAAATATGGACATATTGATATTCTTATAAATTGTGCAGGATTTGGGCTTTCAGGTGCAATTGAACTTATTCCTAACACACAAATTCAAAAAGAATATGACGTAAATGTTATGGGCACAGTTAATGCGATTCAGCTTACACTTCCAATGATGAGTGAAAAAGGAAAAATTATCAATATAAGTTCTGCTTGTGCCTTGTTTCCGCTGCCTTTTAGAGCCTTCTATTGCTCTAGTAAAGCTGCTGTAAGTATGCTTAGTGATTGTTTAAGAATGGAGCTTTCTAAAACAAAAATTCAATCAACAGCAATTTGCCCTTGTGATATAAAAACTAACTTTACAAAAAATAGACAAAAAGATTTTCAGACAAATGATAGATATAAAGATGCAATAAAACTTTCAGCACAACGTATTGATGATAGAGAAGATAAGCGTATGAGTGTTGATAAGGCAATCAAGATTATGACAAAAATCATAAGAAAGAAAAAACTTAAACCTCAATATGTTATGGGAACTAGAAATAAAGTGCTCTATCAAATTCAAAAATTTTTCCCTAAATCTTTTGTTTTAAAGGTTATGACAAAACTTTTTTATGTTGACAAATAAATAAAATAATTAATGAAAATTTTTTAAAATTCTTTATTTCAGCTATAAAAAATGCATTAGTTTTCTAATGCATTTTTGTTTATATTGTATTGTTCTGTTTTAGTAAACATCAACATTTTTTTGTTCTTTTTGGTCCTCAACTTCAACAACGACTGCTTCAGTTGTAAGCATAGTTGCTGAAACACTTGCTGCATTTTGAAGTGCTGAACGTGTAACTTTTGTTGGGTCTATGATACCCTTTTCAATAAGGTCGCAATACTCATTATTTAGTGCATCAAAGCCATAAGCCTTTTTATCGAGGTTTTCATAGATTTTATTAACAACAACTCCGCCATCAACTCCTGAATTTTTAGCTATCTGTCTGATAGGCTCTTCAATCGCACTTAAAACGATAGCTGCCCCTGTCTTTTCATCACCGCTTAGACTTTCAACAAGTTTCTTGACAGCTGGGGTTGTTTTCAATAGTGCAACACCGCCACCAGGCACAACACCTTCTTCACTAGCTGCTTTAGTTGCCGCGAGTGCATCTTCAATACGAAGTTTCTTTTCTTTCATTTCAACTTCTGTGGCTGCACCAACCTTGATTACAGCTACACCACCTGCAAGTCTAGCAAGACGCTCGTTGAGTTTTTCAATCTCATAGTCGCTTGTTTGATTTTTGATTTGTGCCTTTATTTGTGCAACACGTGCTTTAATCTTTTCGCTATCGCCTGCACCTTCAACTATTGTTGTGTTTTCCTTTTCAACCTTAACAGTTTTAGCTCTGCCAAGCATATCAAGTGTGATATTTTTAAAGTCAAGTCCAAGTTCTTCAGATATAACTTGACCGCCTGTGAGAATGGCTATATCTTCAAGCATTGCCTTACGTTTTTCTCCAAAGCTTGGTGCTTTTACTGCAACACAAGTGAAGGTTCCACGAAGTTTATTAAGTATTAGTGTTGTGAGTGCTTCACCTTCAACGTCGTCGGCAATAATAAGAAGTTTTGCCCCCATTTTTACAATTTGTTCAAGAAGCGGTAAAATCTCTTGAATGTTTGATATTTTTTTATCTGTGATAAGTATGTATGGGCTGTCAAGTTCGGCAACCATCTTCTCTGTGTTTGTGCACATATATGGTGAAAGATAACCACGGTCAAATTGCATACCTTCAACTACTGAGAGCTCAGTTTTCATGGTTTGAGCTTCTTCAACTGTGATAACACCATCTGCACCAACCTTTTCCATTGCTTCTGCTATAAGGTTGCCCACTTCTTCATCACCTGCAGATATTGATGCAACTTGCTTAATATCAACAGAACTTGTGACAGGCTTTGAAAGCTTTTTAAGCTCGTCAACAACAATGTCTACTGCCTTAAAAATACCTTTTTTAAGTATGATTGGATTTGCTCCTGCAACAAAGTTTTTCATACCTTCTCTAACGATTGCCTGTGCAAGAACACAAGCAGTTGTTGTTCCATCACCTGCAACATCATTTGTTTTAACTGAAACTTCTTTAATAAGTTCTGCTCCCATGTTTTCAAACGGGTCGTCAAGTTCAATCTCCTTTGCAATTGTTACGCCGTCGTTTGTGATAAGCGGTGATGAATACTTTTTGCCAAGAACGACATTACGTCCTTTAGGTCCAAGTGTTATCTTAACTGTGTTTGCAAGTTTATTTACCCCTGTTTCTAGGGCCTTTCTTGCTTCTAAGCCTTCTAAAATCTTTTTTGACATAAATTTTTGCCCCCTTTTATTCTATAACTGCTAAAATATCTGGCTGACGAACCACTACATATTTCTTTTCGTCAATTTCAACTTCTGTGCCTGTATATTTGCCATATAGCACCTTGTCGCCAACTTTAACACTCATGCCAACGTCTTTCCCGTCTGCTGTTTTACCACTTCCTACAGCAACAACTTCGGCAAGTTGACTTTTCTCTTGGGCTGCTGTTGGAAGAATAATTCCGCCTTTTGTTTCACTTTCACTTTCTAGTGGTTTTAAAACCACTCTATCAAATAATGGTTTTATTTTCATCTTCATTTTCTCCTTTTCCATATTTTTATACGTAAATTTTGTAGCAATTTCCTTTTGTGAACACAAAAATTTTACATACAAATTATACAATATTGTCATAAAAAGACAAACTAATTTACAAGATATTTTTTTCATAGAATGTTGTTTTTTGTCATAAACTAAATTAGCATATAAAGGAGTAAAATTTCAAGTGCAAGTGCCAAAAAAAATTGATTTTTCTTTTTTTAAGTCTAAAAAATTCTTTATTATTTCTCTTTGTTTGGTGTTTTTAATAGCCTGCACTATTGCGGCAAATTATCTTTCCCTTGCCATTGTTAGAACAAACAGCACAAATGAAAGTGTAAACTCTAGTGCCTTTGATGTTTATATGCTTACCCTTGCAAAATCGCAGGTTAAAGCTGAGGCTGAAAGCATGGCTTCTGACTATCAAAAAGTGGGTGCGGGTGGCTATATTTGGGAGCAAGACGGCTATTTCTATGTTGTATCAAGTGTGTATGCAAATAAAAATGATGCCATCTTAGTGCAAAATAGTGTGAAAGCAAATCAAGGATTTGACAGCGAAATTATCACCGTGCATTTTGATGAGATTGTGGTGAATGGAAGTTTCTCGTCAGAAGAAAAGAAGGTGATTGCCAAAACGATTAGTGCCTGTTATGACTTCTATTATAATATCTATGACGTTGCAATCAGTCTTGATACGGCGGTTTATAATGAAATCTCTGCAAGACTTGCTGTTAATAGTGCACACAATAGTTTAAGCAATATCTATGATGACTTCAACACCCTTTTTGATGGCACAAGCGGACAACTTGAAGAACTTGGACTTCTTCTTGAAAAAACACTTGCAATAAGCAAAGAGCTTTGTGGCGGAATAGCTGAAAATAAAGAACAAACTTATTCCTCTGTGCTTAAATATAGATATACCGAAGTTTTAGGTGTGCTGTATGAGTTTATAAATAGTTAAAAAGCCTAACAAATGAAATTATTATAACTATAATTTAAAAAACTCTCACCTTTTAAAATGAGAGTTTTATGTTTTAAATTTAATTATATTTAATTATATTTAATTATATTTAATTATATTTAGTGTATTAAAGAGTTTATAATTATAGTATTTAAGCTTTAATGTATTTAATATAGCCTTCAACTTGGTCACTGCCATTAGGGTCTTGCGTCCAGCCACTTGGTGCTGTTGTAACTGTGATGCTATCTTTAATATATAATGTTGTGGCATATCGTGTTAAATATTCGTAAGAAGATGAACTTGTTATTCCATTTGCTATTGTAGAATTATCTATATATACTGTTGCTAAGTTAGAACAATCATTGAAAGCATTAATACCTATACTTGTTACTCCTTCTGGGATTGTTATACCTGTAAGTCCGCTGCAATTACGGAAAGCATCAGAACCGATACTTGTTAAGGAACTTGGCAAAGTTACACTTGTAAGTCCGTCACAACTATGAAAAGCAGAATCGCCTATACTTGTTACTCCTTCTGGGATTATTATGCTTGTAAGCCCACTGCAATCCCAAAAAGCACTTTCACCGATACTTGTTACTCCTTCTGGGATTATTACACTTGTTAAATTAATTTGGTCTGCAAATGCACCAGCCCCAATACTTGTTACTTGATAATCATTGCCCTCTACATAGATATTTCTTGTCTTTGGATAATTAATTTCTATTGGAAAGTCAGTTTCAATATAGCTTCGATTTGATAACTCAGTTACAATCTCCATCGCATTTGTAGCATTAATATTATATATTTCACCAGTGTTTAATGTAATCGTTGCAGTTTCTACTTTTCCACTTAATACTTCTATGCATGGTCTTATGATGGCAAACAATTCTGTGGGATTAGTATAGTATTCAAACTCTATTGTATAATCAATAAGTTCAAATGTTATAGGAAATGAAATTTGTCCTTGCACTATTTCTATATAAAATGACACACCATCTTCAATATATCTTCTCTCCATTTCCTCTGGAGTTGCCCAATAAAATCCTGAAGCAATTATCACTTGATATACCTCATTGTTCGCTAAGGAATAAAATTCGTCTAATGATTCAACTTTCATAGTATATCCAGCAGTTTCTAATTCTTCTGTTATAACTGAAAAAGTTGATGGAATTTCAATTTCTGTTGCCGAACCTGTGTAAGAAGTTACAGCACCAGTGCTGGCTGATGTTGTTGCAAAAGTGAAATCGGTAATTTCCGGTGGTATGTATTCTTTTATTGTTATAGTTATGTCTGATAGGTTTAGTGGGTTGGCTATATTGGTTTGTGGGGCTGTGATTGTTAAAGATAGTGTGTCATAAGGAGCAGTTGCCACGTCAAATACCTTAAAGCCTTCACTATCAGTTTCGGCTAACTCGTTTACTTCTATTATTCCGCTATGGCTTTCGGTGACACCCTCGCTTATTAATGTTTCTGATAAGGTTACTCTCTCTATTGCCCATTGCATATTTGTTGCATTTATTATATCAAAGTATAATGTGAATGAGCCATGTTTATTTGGCTCTGCCTGTGACAAAGATGTTAAATCTAAGTTAAAATTTTCATTTATGTAACCTTGAGAAAAACTTGTAACATCTATTGCCTCTTCCCCCGTTGCTTGATACCTTACAGCTTTCACATACAAGCTTCTATCTGGAACGTTAAAGGTTATATTCCCTTGCATGGTTATAGTCTATTGACTTGCTGCAAATACACCTAGTATTAAAGCACCAAGCATGAGTATAAATAGTGATATTGCTGATATTAACTTTACTTTTAAACTCATTCTTACCTCGTCCAGTTATTTTTAAAACTTTTTTTTTGAAATTTCTCTTATTCACATTTATTTTATGAATTAAAATGCTTTATGTCAAGTTTTTTAGAACTTTATTTATTATGTTCATCATATTTAACAAAAATATTACAATAAGGTTTATGCGAAGTGATTTTACTGAAATTAAAGATAAATTTGAACGGAGTGATTTAAGCCCAAGAGCTGGAGCATTTTTAAATGCTCTTAAGAAAAGTTTTCAACTTTTCTTAAAAAAACTTTGCTTTGGCAAAGTTTTCTAGCTCTTGGGCGTGTTTATAATCCAAAAAAATATAACCAATCATTATTTTAAGAATAATCAATCAAAAATTTTATGGTTAAACTGACAAGTTAAAAATTCGCTTTAAAAATTATTCTATAACAACCTCTCCATTAAGCCAAGACATGATAAAACTTTCAAGGTCATAGCCAGTGGAATGATTAAAAGATGCAATAAAAGTGGCTGGTGTGACATTTTTGAAAGAAAATTCTTGATAATACTCTTTTAATGCCTTAAAAAACTTTTTATCACCTACTGAATCTCTTATTGCATCAAAAAGCAAGAGTCCTTTTGTGTATGTGCATTGAACATACTCAGGTTCTGTGTTAAAGTTAGATAGCGGTCTATCCATGCTAGTATCAACACTGCCAGTTACACTTGTAAATATGCGAACGAAAGTTTTATAACTTTGCAAAGAGTTTTCTATCATACTTTTGCTATCTTCACCATAACTAGTATTATTTTCAAAGAAAAGTATTGTGCTATATTCAGCAAGCCCTTCGTCAAGCCATGCATGGTTGTTCTCATCATTTCCAACAACGCCATACCACCACTGATGGGCTATTTCATGCACAATAACATAAGCTAGGTCATCATTTGACACGTCATCACTTATAAGCACAAGATTTGGATACTCCATGCCACCATGAATGAAGTTAGCTTTTACAACACTAAGTTGACTGTAGGGATACTCTCCAAACAAATTGTTAAAAGTTAAAAGAGCATCTTCACATATTTGAAGGCAAGTATCTAAATTAGTATCTCCATTATAGCCATAGTATTGTATCGTAGTGTTGCCTACCTGCTTGCTAGCAAGTGAGAAATTATTGCTTAACACCATACAAAAATCTCTTATTTTTGTCCCTGTCATACAGCTTGTGGTCGTTCCATCTTCTGTTGACGAATTTATAAGTTCCCCTGAACTTGCAAGTGTGTAGTTTGACGGATAGTTTATTGTTACTTCATAATTTGCACATTCACTATAAAAAGGGTCTCCATTTGAATGATAAAGGTCTGTTTTAAAACCTTTGCCACTTTCATACATACATATTATTGGATAAAAATTTCCTAAATTTATAGTATTAGCTCCATAGCCTAAGCGATGATTGATATTTGCAAGAGTTGTGGTAAAATCTATTGTAAATGTGATGCTTTCATCAGGATATACTTCCCTTAGAAGCTCCACTTTTAAAATATTTTTGTCTACACCCTCTACACTAAAAGTAAGGTTCTCCCCTTCACTTGCCACACCTTGCACTTCTATATCGCCATAACTTATACCCTCTGGATATGCATTATTTTCTTCTGCAGATGAAACAACCATTGCACTTGCACCTTCTCTAAAAGCATTTGGATATAGATGTAAATACAAATATGTGAACATATTATCATAGTTATTTATAAATGTTATCTCTTCACTTCCTGAAAGAGTTTTTTTATCATTATCATATATAAGGTCCATCTTATAAGTAGAAAGTGCAATTTCTTCTTGCTTTAAACCTGTAAGGCACAAGAAAATCACAATTGAAATTATTATAGCAAATAAAAAAATTGTTGATATGAATTTTATTTTTTTGTTCAATATTATCTTTTTCATGTTATAATATACTTGTTTATTATAAAGTTTATAACATTTTTAAAGAAAAAAGACGAAGAAAATAAACATGAACTTTAGGTTGGTTGGAACGAAGAATAAAGGCGGAAAGCTTTAAATTTTAAACTTATGTTTAAAATTTCCTTTGCTTGTAAAAGCAAAAGAGCAAAGCATTCATGCTTTGCAAGCTTTCCGCCTGAACCTTTTCTTTTTAAAAAAATGTTTGTAAAATCAAAATAACTATGATAAACTATTAATGGAGTTTAAAATGGCTTTTTGTAAATATTCAACTGAATTTATAGCAAGTTCAAAGACAGAAATAGATAATATATTTTTAAATGACTATCTGCCTTTTTCACAACCTGAATTTGTGGTTGTGTATATTTATGGGTTATATCTTTGCAAAAGCAATTCTTTTGATAATAGTCTTGAAAATTTTGCAAAGACACTTAATATGAGTGAAGAAGATGTGATTGGTGCTTTTGAATATTGGGAAGAACAAGGGCTTGTTAGACTTTTAAGAACAAACCCTATTCAAGTTACATACATTCCACTAAATAATGTTCTCTCGGCAAATAAACTTTATAAACCAGATAAGTATGAAGTGTTTAATCAACAGGCACAAAATATTTTCCAAGGAAAACGTGCAATATCTAAACATGAGTATGAAGAATATTACGACTTTTTAGAAAGATACCACGTTGAACAAGAAGCATTGCTTATGATTATGCAATATTGTGTTGAAACAAAAAAATCTGCAATTGGGTATAACTATATCTTGACTGTTGCAAAGAACTGGGCAACAGAAGGAATAACCACAGCAAAACAAGTTGAAGAAAAACTTAAAGCCTTTGAGGATAAAGTGCCTGCTCTTACAGAAATTTTTAATGCGATGGGTATAAAACGAGCCCCTTATGTTGAAGAACGCTCTCTTTTAAATAAGTGGCTAAACGACTATGGATTTACTCTTGATGTTGTGTTATATGTATGCAAGAACTTTAAGAAAAAATTAAGGTTTTCTTTTGAAAAAGTTGATGTTCTTCTTACAAAATATTATGAAATGCGTCTTTTATCAATTATGGAAATTGAAAATTTTGAAAAAAAGAAGCAAGAACTTTACACCCTTGCAAAAGAAATTAACAAAACTATTGGTGTTTACTACGAAAATCTTGAAGGTGTGGTTGAAAACTATATTCTTAAATGGATAAATTTAGGCTTTGAAAAAGAACTACTTTTAGAAATTGCCAACTATTGTTTTAAAAACTCTATTAGAACGCTTGAAGGAATGGATAGAACGATTACTAAATTCTATAAACTTGGGCTATTGTCACTTAATGCTTTTAATGAATATATGGGGCATATTTTGGCTGACGATAATAAAATTAAAGAGCTCCTTTTAAAAATGGGAATTTCAAGAAACGTTAGTTCTTATGACCGCAACAACTATAAAGTTTGGACTGAAGATTGGGCTCTTTGTGATGATGTGATTAACTATGCAGCTTCACTTGCAAATGGCAAAGATAATCCTATAAAATATATATCTAGAGTTCTTGCTGACTATCATGAAAAAGGTATAAAGACAATCGAAGAAGCAAAGAATAACACCCCTATAACTGAAAAAGAGTCACAAAGAAAATCTAATTTTACAGGACGTAGCTACTCTAAGGGTGAATTGAATGCACTATTCCAATCTATTGATGAAATTGATGTTTAGGAGTATAATATGAAAACAGATATAACTGAACAGGCAAAACGAATAATTGACTTGAGAAGATTTCAAGCTGAAAATGATGCCATAAACAATAAAATCGAAGCACTTAAAGATGAAAAATTTAAAAAACTTTATCAAACTTATATGACTAGAGTTATTGAATGTGCAAAAAACAATAAAGAATTATCAGCAGATGATAGCAAACTAAAAATACAATATCTTGAACAACTTAAAAAACTGGGTATACCTTATATTGAGCCTGATTATTATTGTAAAAAATGTGGCGATACTGGTTTTGTTGATGGTAAATATTGCTCATGCCTTACAAAAGAGATAAATAAAATCCTAAAAAAAGATAGTGGTTTTGACTTTCTTGAAAGTTTTACTGACGTTGATTTTGAAATTTTTAAAAACAAAGAATATATGCAAAAATTATATGAGAAAATGAAAAAATGGTGTCACTCTGATTATAAGAAAACTTTAATTTATATAGCTGGAGATACAGGCGTTGGTAAAACCCATCTTATAAAATGTATGGCAAATGAACTTATAAATCTTAATCATATTGTAAGATTTACCACATCATTTTCCATGCATCAAGACTTTATGAAAAGCTATTCAACCAAGGACCTTGACGAAAAAAATAACTTGCTTAACAAATATCTAAATGTTGAAATTTTATTTATTGATGATTTAGGCACAGAAATTGGAAAGTATCGAGATATAACTCTTAACTATCTATATCAAGTTTTAAATGAAAGAAAAATAAATAGATTGCCAACTGTTATAACTTCTAATTTAACACTTGACGACCTGCGAGATTATTATGACGAAAGAATTTCTAGTAGAATAATTGATAAGTCCACAGCAATAAATGTGTTTCTTTCAGGTGAAGATTTAAGACTAAAAGATATAAAAAATAAATAAAAACGAAAAAATGCAGAATAAATATAGTTTTTCTGCATTTTTTATTAAATTATCTCAATATAAGCAAAAACATTGTGGATTTATTCCTTAAATTCTCTCGATAAAAATCTTTTAAAAATCTTTATGTTCTTCATCTGAAAAGCATAGTCGCTTGAGCCACCATGACCACTATAAACCTTTTCAAATTTTACATTTTCAAGTTTACACAAACTTTCAAACATTTGCTTTTTGTCTGAATTTTTAAGGTCTGTTCTTCCTATCCCATTTTCAAAAAGCACATCGCCTGAAAATAATATATTATCGCTAATATAACACTCACAACAAATAGAATGACCAGGACAGTAATAACAAGATATATTAAAGTTTCCTAAACTGAGATTTCTATCACCTTTTATAAATTCAAAATATGAAAAATCATCTATGGTTGAATAATCTTCACTATAAATTGCAACAGAATCTGTCATCGTTATTTGTATATTTTCATTTGCAAATATTTTACAACCAAAAGTTTCTGCATATTCATTGCAATAACAAGAATGGTCAAAATGACCGTGTGTGAGCAATATGCCAACTACCCTATCTGTTCCAACAGCTTCCTTGACTTTGTTAAGTTTTGCCCCACAATCTATTATTAAACATTCTCCATTATTTTTTAAAACATATACATGAGCATCTAAGTAGTCTCCTACCAGTGTTTTTATTTCCAAAATTCTCTCCTTAAATTAAATCTCATTATAGCACTTTTAATAAAATAATAAAACTTTTTGCAATTATTTTTGACTTTATTTTCATTTTTGTTATAATAGATAAAAAAGGAAGATAAAGATGCTTAAGACACTTTCAAAAAACTATGTTATTGAATTATTAAACTATTTTAAAGCTGAACATGAAAATTCTTATGAGTTTGAACTTGGTGATATTACTGATATTATCTTTAGTGCACCACATTCGGTAAGTCAAACTAGAAATGGGAAAATTAAATATGCTGAACCATATACTGGTGTTATTGCAAAAATTTTACATAAAAATTATGGATATAGTGTGCTTTATAAAACCAAGAATTGTGGAGATGATGCAAATTATGATGCAAAATCACCTTATAAAAATTATCTTTATTCACTCTGCAGAAAATATAAACCTATTTTAGTTATTGACTTGCACGGACTTTCAAAAAAACGTGATTGCATTATAAATCTTGGAACAAATTTTGGAAACACCCTTCAAGATGATACTGAAATTTTAAATGAACTTATCCATAATTTGAAAAAAGCTGGCATATATAAGATTACAACTGACCACCCTTTCTTTGCAAGTAAAAATACAATTGCAAGTTCTGTTGCAAATAAACTTAAACAAAAAGCCATTCAAATTGAAATCAATTATGGATACCTGGAAAAATCCCCTAGCAATATACTAAATGTGATAAATGCTCTGCATATTTTCTGCCAAAAAGTTAGAAAACGTAATGTTGTTCGCTCAAGGGCTATTGATATTACAAGGCTTCGTGATATTGATGAAAAATTTTATCAAAGCCAAAGTCTTAATGATTTTGAATATGTTTGCAGTATGCCTGAAATTGTGCTTTCTGCCCCACACGCAAAGCAAAGCATGCTCTATGGAAAAGTTAAAGCAAGTGAAAGTATGACTGGGAGCATCTGTAAGCTTTTTTATAAGGAGTTTGGATTTTCAATAATCTATAAGAGCAAAGATAACGAAATTGATTATTTTAACACAAAATATAACGATTATAAAACCACTTTATTTAAAAATGTTTTAACAAGTCAAACAAAACTATTTCTTGAATTACATATTTTAAGCAAAGAACGTGTGCAAGATGTTACTATGTTTTTACCTGAGGACTATGACAAAGAAAAACTTTATCAAATTATAAATATCTTAAATAAACATGGACTTGAATATTTTTCAATTAATTCAATCTTTGATTCTTACAAAAAATCAAGAACTATTAATCAAATAAAAAATAATTGTTTTAAACTTCAAATTTGTTTTAATCAACGTCTTATTGAAAATGATGAAACCCTGCTTAATTGTGTAAATGCACTTAAAGATATTATACCACTGTTTTTAGACTAGATTGTTACTAGAGCCAAGCTGGTTATGCTTGGCTTTTTTGACTATTTTTTTTACCCTTTATAAGAATTTTAGCTATATATAAAAATTATTTTTTAAATAAAATTTTTAAATTTTATTAATTTTATTGACTATTTTGCCCTTTTATTGTATCATATTAAAGAACATTTTTTAGGGGTGTAGTTCATCGGTAGAATAAGAGTCTCCAAAACTCCTGAGGTGGGTTCGACTCCTACCACCCCTGCCAGTTTTATAAACACCAATTTTATGGTGTTTTTTTATGTTTTTTGGCAAAAATTTTTCATCTTCAATCATCAGTCTTCCTTATTATAATTTTTATAGGGCAAGGAAGCATGAGCGAATGCGAACTAAATTGCGGAGCAATTTACAAAATTTTAAGAATTAAAATTTTGGCTTCCTTGCCCTTTTGTCTTGCTTTTATTAAATTTTATGTTATAATCATTAGGTGAGGTTTTTATGATTATCGGAGTTGATATTGATGGTGTTTTATGCAACTTAAATGGTTATGTTAAAAAATATTTCAAAAAATATTTACAAAAAAATAATGTGCCTTATAAATTGAATAAGCCAAAAGAATATTTCTATGAACAATTTAGTGTTGATGAAAAATATGAATATGGATTTTGGAGAGAAGCATCTTTTCACTATGCAAAAAATGTTGTCATGAAAAATCAAGCAGATGTTGTTACAAAAAAATTACATAAACAAGGTCATAAAATTATTATAGTGACATCAAGGCTTTATGCAACTGAGGATAGTGATTATGGCAAAAAAGTTAAAGCACTTGTTTTAAATTGGCTTAAAAAAAACAATATCTATTATGACGAAATATTTTTTTGTAATGAAAAAATAAGAAAAATAAGTGTTATTAAAGAACAAAAAATTGATATTATGATTGAGGATTCTGTGAGAAATATAAATGAGCTAAGTGCTGTTATACCTGTTCTTGTTTTTAAAAATCCATCAAATAGAAAAACAAAAGGTGAAAATAAAATAATTGTTAATGGTTGGAGAGATATTTATAACTATATCACTGAAAAAAGCAAAAAATAATAAATCAGTATTATAAATAAAAAGCACTTGAATAATTTTAAGTGCTTTTATTTTATATTCTCCGCTCTTATAAGTAAATTATATCTAAAACCCTAGAGAGATTAAAAGAGCCTTATTTACTTCTCTCATTTTTTCTTGTGAAAGCATGGTCACCTTTTCCTGTAAGCGACGTTTATCAAGAGTTCGTATTTGTTCAAGTAGTGCCACTGAATTTTTAGGTAAATTATATTTTTCAGCGGGTAATTCTATATGTGTTGGCAGTTTGGCCTTGCCAAGCTGACTTGTTATTGCAGACACTATAACAGTTGGTGAATATTTGTTTCCTATATCATTTTGAATAATAAGCACAGGACGAACACCACCCTGTTCACTTCCAACAACAGGGCTAAGGTCTGCGTAATATATTTCTCCGCGTCTTATTTGTCCGTCCATTCTCTTCCTTTTTCCAATAATCTATTAAATCGGCTTTTTCAAGTGGTAAGAGTTCTTTTGAGATTTCTTTATAAACCTCAGTAAAAATCTTCTTATCCTTCACTTTCATTCTATGCGAGTTGTCATAAAAGTTTGCATGCAAAACTTGACTAATATAGTCATCTTTTTCAGTTTTTTTTGCATACTTCTTAAGTTCTTTTTTTAATTTTGATTTTTCAAACATGATTATCTCCTAATTTAGTTGATTTTAAACTTATTTTTATTTAGTTTGCAAAAAAATCATCTAATTATACAAAAAAAGCCAAGCAAGTTGCTTGGCAAATTTTATTTTATATTTAATTTTACTTAAGAATTGCAATTGCTATTGCCATGATAG
This sequence comes from uncultured Clostridia bacterium, assembly GCA_944351415.1. GTDB lineage: Bacteria > Bacillota > Clostridia > Christensenellales > UBA1242 > Caccovivens. Next base: position 26,032 of record CALVPQ010000008.1, read on the forward strand.
GTGTATGAGAAAGGGATACTTCTAATTTTTTATCGGCAAAATTCTGTTGATATTTTTCAAGGGCTTTTCCATGCAAAATAACAATTGGTTTGCCATTTTCTTCATGAGATAACTCTATGTCTTTAAATACAACACCGCTATTTTTCCCCATTTCAAGTGCCTTCATAACGGCTTCTTTAACACAGAAAAGTGCCCCAGTTCGCTGATGGCGTAAACTTTCACAAAAGGATTTTTGAACATACTCTATTTCTCTTTCTAGTGCTATTTTTTTTAAAAATTCTTCACTTTTATCAACTCTTTCTATATCTATAATATCAATCCCTACCATTTTGAACTTTCTCCCATACAGTTGAAATCAAACCATAATCATAGCCCTTTCCTGCAAAATGATTATAAAATTTTTGTTTACTTTTTAAATCAAATTCCTTATTTTTCATATATTTGAATGCTAAGTTTGTTAAATTATCAAATTCCTGTTCATCACCAATAAGTTCATTAAGCTTTATATCAATAATATTTTCATCTATGCCTTTTGAAAGTAAATCATATTTTAGTTTTCGTTTGCTCTTTGAAAATAAATAAGAATTTATATAATTTTCACAAAAGGCATCATCATCAATATAACCATATTCTTTAAGCTTTTCACAAGCCTTTTCAATACAACTTTTTGGATAGCCCTTTTCTCGAAGATAATCCTTTAACATTTTTTCACTTTTCATGCTTTTCCCAAGAAGCGAAAGCCCCCTATTAAAACAAGCATAATCGCCATTTTCTATTTTTAGTTTTTCATAGAAGTCATCATTATAAGTTTGCCCTGTTTTTAAAGAATATCTCGCAAGAATTTCTGCTTCATAAACACCATAAAATTCATCATCAAGGTAAAGATTGTATCTAAGCCCCTTACCTATTTTTTTAATTTCTGTGATTGTTCTCATACAAATATTATACAAAAAAACATAAAAATTTTAAAATTTTTTATTATATTTATTTATTTTTTAAAAATAAATTTGATGAAATTTAGAATCTTTTAATAATTATTTAAAAAGCTCTGACGTGACTTTAGCATACATACGAACAAGTCCGCCGGCTCCAAGTTTAATTCCGCCAAAATAGCGAACAACAAACACACAAACATCTTTGACATCTTTTTTTTGCAAAACTGATAAAATTGGTCGCCCTGCCGTGCCACTTGGTTCACCATCATCAACGGCTTTTTCGTAAAATGGCGATTTAAGTCTGCAAGCCCAACATATATGAGTTGCTTTTTTATGTTCGCTCTTTAAAAAAGCCAGTGCATTTTTTATTTCGTCTTCACTGCAACATGAAAGCAAATACCCATAAAATTTTGATTTTTTCTCAATTATTTCTATTGTCTTTACAAAATTCATTTTAACCCTAAAGCCCAAATAAATAATTTATGTTTACTTTTAAACGCTATTACAAAGTTTTGAAATATTGATATGGGCTTTACTCTCCCTCTTTTTAAACAACTTATTATCTATGACATATTTATTGTTTATACCTTATTTATTTTAAAACAACCTTAATAAAACTCTTTTTACCTTTTTTAAGTAGAATTGAGCCATTTTCAAAATCACTTTCAAATATTTTTAATGAAAAATCGCTTATTTTTTCGCCTTTTACAGATATTGCTCCGCCCTGAATAAGACGTCTTGCTTCGCTCTTAGATGGAGCTAGTTTTGTTTCAAATAAAAGGTCACAAATAGGTTTGCCGTCTTTAACTTCATCTTTTGAAATATCAAAAGTTGGAGCATCGTCGCCACCTTGTGTAAATAAGTTTTCACTCATTTCCCTTGCCTTAATAGCATCTTCTTCTCCACGAACAAATCTTGTTATTTCAAAACATAAAAGTTTTTTAGCTTTAACTATATCTTCTTTAATAAGTGCTTTAACCTTTTCCATTGGCTCGTCAGTAAAAAGTGCAAACATCATTTCAACACAAGCATCTGGAGTTTGATAAATTCCTTGATAGAAATCATAAGCAGAAATTTTATCTTTATCTATCCATATTGCACCTTTTTCGGTTTTCCCCATCTTTTTCCCTTCTGGGGTTAATAAAAGCGGATTTGTTGCGCCTAGCATATTTCTTTCTTTACCATCAGTAAAACTGAGTTTACGAGCAAGTTTTACCCCTGCTGCAATATTGCCCCACTGGTCTGCTCCGCCCCATTCAAGCGAACAACCATACTTCTCATTTAAGTGAACAAAATCGTAAGCCTGCATTGGCATATATCCCATTTCAAAGAAGGTGAGCCCACCTTCCTTTAATCGGTTATCATAGATTTCACTAGAAAGCATCTCATTGACATTAAAATACTGCCCTATATCTCGCATAAAGTCAATATAAGTTAGATTTTTAAACCAATCATAATTATTAACAATTTCAGCTTTATTTTCTCCTTCAAAATCAAGAAAAACTTTCAGGGAGTCTTTTATTTTATCAATATTTTCTTGAATTTGCTCTTTTGACATAAGTTTTCTCATCGTGCTTTTCCCTGATGGGTCGCCTATGCAAGCTGTTGCTCCTCCCATCAATAAATATACTTTATGACCTGCTTTTTGAAAACGTCTCATAATAACATAAGGCACACAGTGACCTATATGAAGGCTATCTGCTGTTGGGTCTGTTCCTTCATATAATGCAATTGGTTTTCCACTCTCTAACATTTTTTTTAAGCCATCTTCATCTGTGCATTGATATAAAAGCCCTCTTTCTTTTAATTCTTTATATAAATTTGTGTCTACTTTCATAATTTTCTCCTTTTCCAAATCAAAATCATATCTATTAAAATCTTCTCCATTAAATTGAATTTTATCTCTCAGCCTTCCGCCATTTTTTTGAATACATTTTGCACTTGCTAGATTATTGCTTTTGCAAGTTAATAACACGTTCTTTATGCCAAGTTTATTGCATTCTTTTAGTGCAAGCCTTAAACCCATAGTTGCATAGCCTTTTCCTCTTTCACTGGGACGTATCCCATAGCCAATATGCCCTCCGACAGTTGCAAGGAAGTCGGTTGATATGCTGTGTCTGATGGAAATATGCCCTACAATCTTATTATCTTCTTCACGTTTTAAAAAGTATACCGTTGAAGGCACTCTTCCCTTTTCTAGGTTATTCCCTTTTCTCTCATCTTGTTTTGTTTTAAGCCACACTTCATAATCATCGCCTATCTTAAAGTCTAAAGGTTTTGATTCTGGATTTGTTAGGTAAAATTCCTTGATATACTCAAGCCACTCAACCTTGTCTTTTAAAGACGGAAAAACTAAATTTAGCTTAAGTTCCTTCATTATTTTGCTCCTTTTTTAGGTTTATTTTTTATTTCCAATTATAATAAGTGGCAAGAACATTTCACGATTAGTTAAACCTGTATGATGCCCTTTATATCTTTCATTATTCTTATCAACCAATACTATTTTGTTATAATTTTTCACCACACCAATATAATCACCTAGATAACTTAGTTTTTCTGTTTTAAGCCCAAAATAATTCTTATTTATAAGTGTAGAGGTCTTATAAAGCTTTATATCCTTTCTATATTTTTTCATTTCAATTAAAAAATTCTGCTCTTGGTCTTCTTTTACTTGAAAAGCTATGGCACGTGGCTCCAGATATAGTGGCACTTTAAGTGTGTTTAAAAGAGCTTTATCTTTATACATCTCAATATACCCATCTATATCCGTTTGCCCATGGTCCGGAGTTATAATAACAAGTGTATTATCATTATTTTTTACAAAATTTTCTATTTTTTCATTCAAATAATTGATGATTTCTTTTGCTTTACTGCTATTTACTCCATGTTTATGCATTGTGTTGTCTGGCTCTTCATTATAACAATAGATAAATTGTTTGCCATCTTTTTTGCATATCTCATCGAGTTGTTGAAACATTTGATTATTTGATTTATAGTGATAATTATCACCTTTTTTTAATGTGATATATGGTGGCGAAACAATATTTATATTATAATCTGTATTAGTTTTATCAGTATAAGGAAATATCTCTATGATATTTTCAATCTTTGTCATATCAACTGATTCGCCACTATATTCATCTTTACCTGTGAAAACAGCTACAACACGTTCAAGCTCTTTAAAATACAAACTCCAACCAAACATAACATTTCTTGAAGGATAATTTGCACAGCGAAGCACTGTTGTGGCATTTGTTGTTGTTGACGGAAAAACAGAAGTTATTTTTTTCTTTATATTTTTATACAAAAATTGTTTTTTTGTTAAATTTGATTTTAATGGAAATAATCCAAATCCGTCAAGATTTATAAAAACGACATTTTTATATTGTTTTGACAGGTATCTTTTCAAGATTTTTACTCTTTTAACAGTTTCTAAATCTCTGCACCCTAAAAATTCAGCAATCGTTGTGCTGACATTCAATATTGAGTTATTAAAGTTTGGTTTTATAAATCTCATTTTTTCTCCTTAAAAAAAATACGCCGTCCTTATTTTTAGGACGAGCGTGCCGTGGTACCACCTAAATTCATGCGGGGACAACCAAAAACATTACGCTGACACGTCATTACAAGTAATGACTAACAGCTAGTTTTCAATTTTCCCCACATGCCCCTTTCCCTCTCTTGAAAAATTCCGCTGGACATTTTTCGGCGAGGTTTGGGCGCTTGGAAATTTAAGAGCGGCTTAGCCTTTCACTTTAAATTTCCATTAGCGATTTTTTTATTCTTCTTTTTTCTGCGGGGACAACCAAAAACATAAACACATATTGTTGTTGTCTTTGCACCTTATTTTCTCGTTCGTGAGAATAACGCAAAACTTGAAATAAATGTAATTCATTTTATAACATCATTCAGGCTTGCACCAACACCGCCTTATCTCTTTATGAAAATTTATAAAACTACTAAGGTTACTCCACCATTTTGTTTCTATTTAAAAAATTATTGTGAAACACAAATAATTTACTATATTATAAAAGTTGAAATAATAAATGTCAACATATATAAACTTTTTTTTTAAAAAACTACTTAAACTTATTAAATTAAACAAAATTTTATGCTAGTGAAAAAATATCACAGTCTGAATTACCATCAGCCTCACTTAACTGCGACTTGTTGCACTTGACGGAAGTTTTAGATAATATTATATTTTCTTATTTATTTTAGTATTTTATTTTGAAATTTAAGAGCATTTTCTTATAATTAATAACGGAGGAAATAAATTTATGAGTTGTCCTATAAATATGAAAGGATTTGGACCTTCCCCTATTCCAGAAGAGGCGAATTGGGTTCAATTAAAAGACATAAAACAAATTTCTGGATTTTCGCATGGTTGCGGTAAATGTGCACCACAACAAGGAACTTGCAAACTTACTCTTAATGTTAAAGATGGCATTATTAAAGAGGCTCTTGTTGAAACAATTGGTTGCAGTGGTATGACACATTCAGCAGCGATGGCAGCTGAAATTTTACCAGGTAAAACACTTCTTGAAGCACTTAATACCGACCTTGTTTGTGATGCAATTAATGATGCTATGAAAAACATCTTCTTACAACTTGTTTACGGAAGAAGCCAATCTGCTTTTTCTGAAAATGGTCTTGCTGTTGGTTCGGCTCTTGAAGACCTTGGAAAAACCTTGTCTTCAAATGTTGGAACTATATATTCTCAAGATGGTAAAGGCACTCGTTATCTTAACCTTGCTGAAGGATATATTACTAAAGAAGGACTTGATGAAAATGGTGAAATTATCGGCTATGAATATGTTTCTGTTGGTAGTCTTATGAAATCTCTTCGCGAGGGAGTTGATGCAAACGAAGCTATCAAAAAAGCAACAAAAACTTATGGCAGATTTAATGAAGCGGTCAGTGTGATTGACCCAAGGAGGGAAGCTTAATGGACTTAACAACAAAACAAACAACCATTGAAGAGACTTTGAAAAAATATGAAATAAAAAGTCTTGATGAGGCAAGGCAAATTTGCTTAGATGCCGGAATTAATGTGGAAGAAATCGTTAAAGGTGTGCAACCTATCTGTTTTGATAATGCTGTGAAAGCTTATGAACTTGGTGTGGCTATCGCACTTAAATCTGGAGTTGATAAGGCAAGCGATGCTGCTCTTAAAATTGGCGAGGGATTACAAGCTTATTGTGTTAAAGGTTCTGTTGCCGATGAACGTAAAATTGGTCTTGGACATGGCAGACTTGGAAGTATGCTTTTAAAAGAAGAAACAAAGAGTTTCTGTTTCCTTGCTGGTCATGAAAGTTTTGCTGCTGCCGAGGGTGCTATCGGTATTGTGACTTCTGCAAATAAAGTTAGAAAAACCCCTCTTAATGTTATCCTTAATGGTCTTGGCAAAGATGCTGCTTATATCATTTCAAGAATTAATGGGTTCACTTTCGTGAATACTTCTTTTGACCATAAAACTGGCGAACTTAAAATTGTTGGTGAAAAGGCTTTCTCAAACGGCGAAAGAGCTAAAGTTAAAGTTTATGGTGCTTACGACGTTCCAGAAGGTGTGGCAATAATGCAACATGAAAAAGTTGATGTTTCAATTACAGGTAATTCAACTAATCCTATGCGTTTCCAACACCCTGTTGCTGGAATTTATAAAAAATGGTGCTATGAAAATGGACATAATTATTTCTCAGTTGCCTCTGGTGGCGGAACTGGAAGAACCTTACACCCTGACAACATGAGATGTGGCCCTGCTAGCTATGGACTCACTGATACTATGGGAAGAATGCATTGTGATGCTCAATTCGCTGGCTCTTCATCAGTTCCTGCCCACGTTGAAATGATGGGATTTATAGGAATGGGCAACAACCCTATTGTTGGTGCAACAGTTGCACTTTCTGTTGCAGTTGAAACAAGTAAAACAAATAAATAAAAAATAATTTACAAAAGACAAACTATTATAGTATTTATAGTTTGCCTTTTTTATTATTGTATATCAAATTTATAAATTATAAAAAAAATTTTATTTTTTAACCTTATAAAAGTTTTTGTTGAACATGCAAAAAAAATAAGTTTTTATAGATACAGTTTGCGTGAGATAAATTACGGCAAGAAAAAGTGGCAAGTCTTTGCCACTACAAAACATTTATGTTTTGTCCGCTTTTAACAAGTTAAAAGCAGATTTTCTTGCCCTATGCTACAAAATATAAAATATTTCACTTAGTAGAAATATCAACAGCCTATTTTATAATAAAATATGATAATTATGTATTTTATTTCATTTGACCAATGGCTTGTTTTTTTATATAATAAAATTATGATACAAATAAGAAAAAGTTGGTATGAACTATTAAAAGATGAGTTTAGCAAAGATTATTTTAAAAAACTACAGAATTTTTTAAAAGATGAATACTCAAAGCAAGAAATATATCCAAGTGAAGAAAATATTTTTAATGCCCTTAATCATGTTCCACTTGAAAAAATTAAGGTTGTTATAATTGGTCAAGACCCTTATCATGAACCAGGTCAAGCCCAAGGGTTATCATTTTCAGTTCCAGAAAATATAGACATTCCCCCTTCACTTGTTAACATAATGAAGGAAATTGAAAGTGACTTAAATGTGAAATGTTATAGAAATGGAAATTTAGAACGTTGGGCAAATCAAGGAGTGCTTCTGCTGAACACCGTTTTAACAGTTCGTCGTGGTCTTGCAAATTCTCATAAAGATAAAGGTTGGGAAGTTCTGACTAGAAGAATTATTGAAATTGTTGGACAAAGAGAAAAGCCTGTTGTTTTTATGCTTTGGGGCTCTTATGCACAAAGTTTTGCTCCACTTATAGCAAACCAGCATCTTATTTTAAAAGCCCCTCACCCCAGTCCACTTTCTGCTTATCGTGGCTTTTTTGGTTGTAAGCATTTTTCAAAATGTAATGAATTTTTAATAAAAAATGGACAATCTCCTATTGATTGGAGATAATTTAATTAAAAAAAACTCTATTTTTTGTAAAATAGAGTTTTTTTGAATATATATTTTTTTAGTTGTTTTGTGTTTTAGAAAATAAATCATCTGCATAGATTAGAACCTTAAACATATTATCAATTTGTTTCTTTAAATCCCCTTCTGGTTCAAGCTTTTTATAAAAAAGTTCTTTTTCAAAAGATACACCAAATTTATTTGCAAATTGTTTTACTTCTTCTATAACCTTCTTATTTTTTATTTCTTCATGCCCAAGCCAGTTGTTTATTAGTTCAAATCTATCTGTTAAAATATATCCATCATCTTTTTTGACGATAAATAATGCTATAAGTTCATCTTTTAACTTAGACGGAGTGCCATTGAGTATTGCAATTTCATTTTTGGTAAATAGATAATCTTTATAGCCTAGTTTATTTAATTTTTCTTTTAAAGATGTTATTTCCATAGTAATTATTCCTTTATATATTATTATTTTTGATATTATTCTTATAATATTTTATATTTTTTCATGTAAACAGTTGTTATACAAAAAATAAAAACGCAGACTTTTTATGTCTGCGTTTATATATTTATAGTGAAAATTTATCTATAATTCTTTGGAATTATCTTATTTTAATTACTCAGCATCTGTTGGATTATCATTAGCAGACTTTAAGCTTTCTATAGCTTCTTGAAGATTTTTAATATCTTCTTTGATTTGTGCATTTTGAGATGTGAGTAAGTTGAAGATTTGTTCAAGAAGTGGGTATCTTTCTGCATTCTTTTCCATTACTTCTTCACAATGTTGAACTGAAAGTTTAAGTCCATCATAAAGGTCAAGGTCTTCTGCAAGTTTCTTTGCCTTTTCTTCATCAAGGTCTGCATAGTTATTTACACCATAAAGAACAGTCTTTTGTTTAGCAACAAGTGCTTCTTTTCTTTGAAGTTTCTTCTTATCACTTTCAAGAGTTCTCTTTATTCTTCTTAGTGGAATAAATTCTTTCTTGCATTTACGAAGTTCTTTTTCATTTGCCTTTAATCTTTCTTGTTCTTCTGCAAGTTTTGCTTCAAGTTCTTCAAGTGATAATGTTGCAGCAAGAGAATCTGAAGAGTCTTTTGCTTCTTCATAAATATTTTCTTGAACTGCATCTTTTACTTCGTCTTCTTGAGCAGTTTCTTCAGTTGTTTCTTCTTGCTCTTCTGAAGGAGTTTCCTCTTCGGTTTCTTCAGTTGTTTCTTCTGTCTCTTCTGTTAAATCAACTGTGTTTTCTTCTTCATCGCCTTCTTCTTCATCATCATCTTCTTCTGCTTGAGCATTTTGCATTCTAATAAGTCTTTCCATAAGTTCTTGACGACGTTGTTTGATAAAGTCGGTAGTTTCATCTTCTTCATCTTCTTCGTCTTCTTCATCTTCTTCAGACTCATCATCTGTAGATTCAACATTTTCATTTTCTTCATCTTCAGGTTCTTCTGTTTTTTCTGTTTCCTCTACTTCTTCTTGTTCTTCCGCATTTTGTGCAGCTGTTTCTGCTTCTGGGTCGTAGTCTTCTACAATAACACCATCATTTGCACCATTATATAAAATTGTTGCAATTTCTGGGTCTTTTTTAACCTGGTCAGCTTTTTCAAGAGCATCAACTCTCTTTCTTAAGTCTTCTGTTTCTTCTTGTTGCTTCTTTGATATTGCTTCTGCATCTTTATTTTTATGTGAAAGACTCATAAATAAGTCGCCCATAAAATATAAAAGAAATCCGCCTGCTACAATAATTCCAAGAACGACAACTACGGTAATAATTACTGAACTCATAATTTTCACTTCCTTTTCTTAATTTTTTGTTTTGGCATACTTCTTTTTTCGACCTTTTGCCTTCTTTGGTGGAGACGGCGGGAATTGAACCCGCTTCCGAAAAACTTGTTTAAAACTTTTCTACATGTTTAGTTTATGTTATTACTTTATTATTAACCCTAACATAAACAAAATTTGGTTAATAACTAGCCTTTAATTTTTATAAATAGAGCCAAGGCTTTATCTATTTACAGAGCACCAACTTAAATCCTTAGAGCAACTAGGTGAAATTGCAATGGATTGATTGAAAATTGTTCAATCGAGATTTTTTCTGTTCGATTAGGCAGCGTAAGCTAAGCTTGCGTTGTCCATACGAACAACTTTGTTTTCGTTTGCGTTTATTTGCGCTTGTCCTTTTTAGGTGTAGACTCACCACATGCTTTACATTTTAACCAATGCTCCCCGTCGAAACCAATAACGCCCCCAAGCGTTAAGGGTTAATACCTTTTAAGCACTCGGTCAAGGTCCCTCTGGATTGCCTTATCCTTTAGAACCTGTCTCTTATCATAGAGTTTCTTTCCTTTTGCTAGTCCTATCTCAACTTTAGCTTTTCCGCCACTCATATACACCTTTGTTGGCACAATTGAATAACCTTTTTCTAAAGTCTTACGTTCTAGTGAAAGGATTTCATCTTTATGTAAGAGCAACTTTCTTGTTCGCTTCGTTTCGCTATCAAGATGATTTGAATTGTCAGTAGGTGCAATATAGCAATTTTTTAGGTATGCCTGCCCGTCTTTTATAACAACATAGCTGTCACTAAGACTTAGTTTGCCCTTGCTTACTGATTTTATCTCACCACCTTTAAGCTCTATTCCAGCTTCAAGTAAGTCAGAAACGAAGAAATTATGATAGGCTTTTCTATTATTTGTTAGTATCTTCATCTCGTCTCCTATTATAACACTGATTTTAATGATTTTCAATACCCTATTTAAAAAAAATTGATAATTTATTGAATTTTTTTACTTATTTTTTAAAAAATTTGAGTAAAAATCATTAATTTTCGACTTTTTTGCAGTTTATAACGTAAATTTTGAAAGTTTTTTATTATTTATGTTAAACTGTGCATTCTTTTATATTTTACACTATTTTTCTGATAAAATATACTTTTTTTAAAAAGAAAAATAAAAATTTTTATCAGAAATTGAAATCAATTGATTTTATTCTTGAGTTCTCTTTGTTTTATACTCGCAGAAAGCCACGTCTGAAAGACGTGGAAAAGGGCTTTTTCTGGCAAAAAGCCCTTAAATTTTAAAAACAACGTTTTTAAAATTTCTTTCTGCGAGCCGTGACTATAACTAAAAACCAAAATAAAAAATTACTTTAGATAAATCCATTCTTAAAATCTTAATTTATGCAGTAGTTTATGAAAAAGAGCAAGTTTTTAACACTGCCCTTATTATTTAATAAATCTTACAAATTCAAAATCAATTTTTCTTGTATAGATATTAGCTGCTGTTAATTTAACAACCAATTTATCACCAACAGAAAAAGAAAGTTTTTGACCTTTAAGTTTAAGTTGTTTTTCAAATAGTAAGAAACCACTGTCTGGCAAATCTTCTACTTTTATTAGCCCCTCGACTGTGTTTGGAAGTTCTACAAAAATTCCAAAATTTGTGACAGAAGAAACCACACCTTCAAACTCCTGTCCCACCTTATCTCTCATAAGGTATGCTTTCCACAAGTCATCAACTTCACGTTCACATTTATCAGCATTTTTTTCTGTTAAACTTGACTGCTCTCCTGCTTCAAAAGTAAAAGACTCAAGTTCAGCCTTTCTTTGCCCATCTAAATTCTTTTTGCGAAGAACTTCCTTGATAATTCTATGAATAGTAAGGTCAGGATAACGGCGAATTGGAGAAGTGAAGTGGCAATAGTATTTTAATGCTAAACCAAAGTGCCCTAGACATTGATTTGTATATCTTGCTTTTTGCATAGAGCGAAGGATAACTTTATTTACTGTTTCAGTGTAAGCTTGGCCACTACATAGTTTTATTAGAGTTTGATAATACTCTGGTGTAATATTATTTGGCACTGCTGGGGTTCTTATTCCTAATCCCTTTAAGTATTCTATAACATTTTCTGTTTTTTCTTTTCTTGGACTTTCATGCACACGATATAAAAATGGAATATCATTATCACAATACTCTTTTGCAACAGTTTGATTTGCAAGCACCATAAAATCTTCAATAAGACGGTGTGCATCATTTCGCTCTCGTTTTGTAAAGTCAACAGCCATGCCATTTTCATCAAAAACGAATTGAACTTCTGGAATTTCAAAGTCAAGAGAGCCTTCTTCTGCCTTCTTTGCTTGAATTTTTTTTGAAATTTCATGCATAAGTTTAAGCTCTTCTTTTACACTTTCAGTTTTTGCATCAGCTGGTTGATTACAGAGAACTTTATATACATCTGTATAATTAAGCCTTGCCTTACTTTTTATAACACTTTCACAAATTTTATGTGAAATGACATTTGCATTTTCATCAAGTGTCATTATACAAGATAATGTTAGCCTTTCAACGCCTTCATTAAGAGAGCATATTCCATTTGAAAGTTCTTTTGGAAGCATTGGCAACACTGATGTTGGAAAGTATACACTAGTGCCACGATTATATGCTTCTTCGTCAAGCAAACTGTCATACTTTACATATTCTCCAACATCAGCAATATGCACTCCTAGTATATAGCCATCTTCCGTCTTTTCAATAGAGATGGCATCATCTAGGTCTTTTGCATCTTCACCATCTATTGTGAAAGTGACTGTTTCTGTTAAATCAAGCCTTCCTTCCTTTTGCTTTTCAGTCACTTTTTGTGGCAGAGCTCTTGCCTCTTCAAGCACTTCAGAAGAAAAAGTTTCATACAATTGATGGTCGCGAATTATTGCAAGCTCACAAGCCTTTACATCATCACTTTTTCCAAGAACTTCTGTTACCACACCTGTGGTTTTGCCATTATGACGAGTTAAATTTATTACAACTCTATCATCTTCTCTTGCACGAAGCCCACCTTTTATCAATAAAATTTTAAATGGTATGCGTGTGTTATCTGGTTCAACAAAAAGATTTCCGCCAACCTTTTCAACAACACCTGCTATACTTTTTACTGGTTTAAATATGCTGACAACTTTTCCATCAGTTTCATCACCATTTCGTGATAAAATTTTTATGATAACACGGTCGCCATCTATCGCTCCACCCTGCATATTTGCAGGTATGAAAACATCTTCTTCATCTGAATTATCTATTTGACAAAATCCAAAGCCCTTTGCATTGCCAATAAAAGTTCCACGAACATAATCCCCTGAAGGAATAACAATATATCTATTACTTTCTTTAAAAATAAGCCCATCATTCTCAAGTCTTTTGAAATCTTTTTTTACTTCTTCATAAGGTATATTGTATGTGTTCTCTATAAAATAAAAAAGATTGTCTAGCCTTTTAAAAGCTAAACTATCTTTCTTTAATAATTCTAAAATTATATTCCTTGCTTGCACTATTCTACACCTATAAATATCTGAGTTATAAAGAATAATATTATACACACAAAGATTATTATTCCCATTGAAATAGTTATTCTTTTCAAAATGCTATCACGTGAAGCACCCTTATTTTGTGAATAATAACTTTCCTGACTTGCTCCTGTGAAAGCATCTAGGCTTTTTGATGAGTCATTTGATTGCATAAGTGTTGTGATTATTAAAACTATCGCAGCGGCTATTATTATTCCAAATAGAATATATCTAAGTATTGGCAGAAAATCAGCCCAAAAGTCGCTTACAAGTTGTTGTTCATTATTCATTTTTAAAACTCTCCTTTATAATCTTGTTAAGGTGCAGAACCATATTGTGAAAAGCACAAATATTATCAAAAATATTATTTGCACCCATTTTATTTTCATTTTAGTTTTGTTTATTGATGCACTTAAAATATTTTTTAGTAGCCATAGTGAACATGCCGCAAATACACATATTAACACTATAAGCCAAGTGTTTCCTAAGCCATCATGTATAGCTCTTCCCCAATCATCAAACCAATTTAAAAGTAGACTATTCATTTTTAACCTCTCTTAGCTTATTTTATCATAAAAAAATTATAATTTCAATATGTTGATGAAATTTTAAAGAGCATATTACTTTTTTATTATAACTATTTTAAAAATTAAGTCAAATAAATATTAATGTTTTTAAATTTTTTATTAAATTCTTTTAATAAAATTTTTATAACTAAAAAAACACCTTTTCAAAAAGGTGCTTTTTTATTGGCTGTTTTTTCCTTAAACGTTCAATAGACGCATAATTCTGCCATTAAGAATCATAAGAACTAAGTCAATAATCCAGATTATGTTCCAGCCTAGGATAATTCTTAAAAGTGCGGCAACAATCTTTCCTTCAGTTAATCTTGTTACAAAGCCAAGAATAAGTGCTGTGACAGGAATGATTGCAAGAATTATACTTAAAATTCTATTCCAGCCAAAATAATCTTTACCTGTTTTTGCCATAATACCCTCCTGCTATTATTATACAATAAATTTTTTGTAATAACAATCATTTTTTGTATTTTTTTGTTTTAATTTATTGTCCATTCAATTGTGACATTTGCCTCAATTTTTATATCGTCAACATTAATTGTTTCCATGCTTTCACTTGATGAGCTTTTTGCCATTAAAGCGCCTTCATATTGTGCTGAGAATTGTTTAGGACGATGAATGTTTATTTGCTTAAAACTATGGTCAATAAGCACAATTTGTCCAAGTTTTACTTCAGCACTTTCAGCTAAAAGCTCTGCCTTCTCTTTTGCATCTGCAACAGCCTGTTTTAAAGCCTGAGCTTTTAAACTTGAAGTATCTTCAACTGAGAAATTTATTGAAAGAGTTGGATTTGCTAGTGCTGAAGAGATTGTGTTTATACATCTTGCAAGTTTTTTATTATTATACTCAAACTTTATTTCAAGGTTATGTGTGATTACATACCTATCAAACACATACTTGCCCGTTTTAAAACTTTCAACATATTTAGTTGCAGTGTTTACCCTAAAATCAGTTGTTTTGATGTTTTTCTCTTTGAAATCGTTAGCTATTAATTCTTTTTTTAAGTCTACAACAAGCCTATCACACTCGTCTAGCGCCTTTTGATACTCTTTATTCTCACCCTTAATGGTAAGTGAAATTGTTATTGTGTCTGGAGCCTGTGATGCTGTGCCTATTCCTGTTAATCTTAAAATTCTATCCATATAAACCTTCCCTTATGATATATTTTTTTATTATTTGTGGGCGAAAGTTGCTCGCCTCAGGGCGAGTCCAAAGAAAGCGACAGCTTTCTTAGAAAAATTTTTAGGATAAAAATTTTTACTTTCGCCCACCCACGCAATATGTTTTTAGATTATCACCTTTTATAATTACAATTTATTATATTCTTCATCAGAAACAGCTTCAAGCCATTCGTTGCTTCCACCTTCTGCTGGTATTTCAATAGCAATATGTGAAAACCAACTATCTTTAGCTGCGCCATGCCAATGTTTAACTTCAGGGGCAATATAGACAACATCGCCTGGTTTTAACTCCTGTGCTTGTTTTCCAAATTCTTGATACCAGCCTTTACCATCAGTGCAAAGCAAAATTTGTCCACCTTTATGATGAATATGCCAATTATTTTGGCAACCTGGTTCAAATGTTACATTTGCAACATTTACTCCCTTTCCATTTAATGGTTTTAAATAACTATTACCAATAAAATATTGTGCATAGGCGGTATTAGGTTGCCCTAACCCAAATAATGGGCTATTTTCTTTTTCCATAATTCTTTCTCCTTTCCTTCTATATTTTATCATAATTAACATTTAATTCAAAATAATTAATTTAATCTTTTTAACTCATATATATCATCAAAATAAATTTTTTTATAATTTACAACAAGCAGATGCTCTTCTATATTTAAAGTTGCTTTGCCTTGAAGTTCTACGTAGTGTTCATTTTCATAGAATTTTACAAAAATAACATCATTTTTATCTAAATTTAACAATATTTTTGATATTTCTGCTGCCTTTTCTTCACTAAGTTCGCCCTTAGCCACTCTCTCATGTTCATACTCTTTCATTCTTAGAGCTTCATGTAAACCCTTCAAAGTATCAAAAGGCATAAATTGTTTTGCTCGTTCTGCTTGTGGCATTTTAATCCTCTCCACTGTTATGCCCTCCTATAAGTTTATTTCGTTCTATCATTGTGGCATTCTCTTGCAAATCCATAGCCTTTAGCACTGCATTCTTGCCATACTTATCTTGTAAGTTCAATAAGCTTTCAATAAGTTTTTTCTCTTTTTTTATCTTCTCAACATTAGCAAACAGGTCGTAGCTTTCATAAATTTTATCCTTTAAATCGCCATAATCATAGCCAAGTTTTCTTATTGCCCTATTTCTATCTACAATTTTATCAAAGAGTTGCATGGCATAACCTTCTATAATAGAATAGAGATTTGTTGTTTCTCTCATTCGCATACTTCCTTTAACAAGTTCCTTATTTCTATCACCATAAGTTACATATAAGTGAATTAATTGTGTGACATAGCCATCTTTATAAAGTCTATAGCAACCAGTTTGCAACATTTCCTTCATAACAAGTTTTGCATCTTCAAAATTATAATTTTTCGGCAAAATTTGCGTATTTGATATAGACTTTTTCTTAGTTTTATAATTTTTTATATCTTTTATTGTGCAAGTTTCTCTTCCCCAGGCATGGTCAATTAAAAGTTCTGCATTAATTCCAAACTCTCTATAAAGCAAATTTTCGTCAGCGTGTGCTATGTCAAACATATCATGAATATTAAGCTTTTCAAGGTGTTTCTCTGTTCCTTTTGAAATACCCCAAAAGTCGGTAATTGGTTTATGATGCCACAATTTTTCGCGATATTTTTCTTCAGTTAGCCAACCTATAAAATCTTTTGAATGTTTAGCAGTAATATCTAATGCGATTTTAGCAAGATACATATTACTTCCAATACCTGCCGTTGATGGTATATGAAGTTTATCCTTTATTTCTCCCATTAATTTTTGTGCAAATTCCTTTGCTTTCAAGTTATACATCTTTAAATAATCGGTGGCATCTATAAAACATTCATCAATAGAATAAACATGAATATCATTTTTGTCTATATATTTTAAATAAATGCCATATATCTCTGCTGCATATTTGATATATTTGTTCATACGTGGCTTTGCTATGATATATTCTATATTTTTCGGAATTTCAAAGAGCCTGCATCTGTTTTTAACTCCCTGTGCTTTCATCTTAGGTGTAACTGCAAGGCATATACCACCTTCTCCGCGTGACTGGTCTGCTACAACTAAATTAGTTTCAAAAGGATTTAGCCCACGTTCTGCACATTCGACAGATGCAAAAAAAGTTTTCATATCAATCACAAAATACACACGTGTCTTTTTATCGGTCATAAATTCTCCAAAGTTATTATACCATAAATTTTTAATTTAACAATAAAAAAACAAGGACAAACCTTGTTATTTTAAAAATTTATCTTTCATTAATATTTACCATTTTATTATTTCTATTTGCCTTTATGATGTTCTTTGTCTTGTTGCCCTTTGTAATTTATAAATCTGTTATTCCAAGGTGTTAAAGGTTTGTTAGTTAAAGATTTTGAATATATAATTATATTGCCTATATCAGTTGTTACATCATCATTGTTTTTATAAAACTCTTTCGTCATTCCCATTTTTTCATATAACTTGCAGGCATTGGCATTATCTACATCATCGGTATATAGCCTTATAATATTAAAACCATTATCTTTTGCCCAATCTTCAAAAATTTTAAAAATTAAAGTTCCATAACCCTGCTTTCTCTTGTCTTGTCTAACACCATACCACCCAAGCCAACACTCGTCAAGCTCTTCTTCAATATAATGTCCCCATAACCCTATAGGCTCACCATTGTTATCTTTTACAATATAGTATTCAATTTGATATTTTCTAGGTTTATTGCTATGTAAATTTTGTTCTATAGCATCAATATAGTTTTGTCTTGCATCTTCACGTGGAAAAATTGAATGTTGAAGTTTCAGCGCTTGCTCAATATTATCTTGTGTTATCAGCTCGCTATATAAATTATAATTTTTCATTTCAACTCCTTAGTTTATTAATTATTTTTATAGCTATTTTTCTTCTGTTAGCTTTATAAACCTTTGGCTTATAAAACAGCACAAATATAATTCTTGGTCGAGATGGCGGGATTTGAACCCACGGCCTCATGGTCCCGAACCATGCGCGCTACCAACTGCGCTACATCTCGTTTTAAATTAGGAAAATTACAAAACCTTTGTTTATGTTTTTTAGACCCAATTTCTCTAGTTTATCAGCTTTTTTTTGATGAAAATTATTGATTGTTATCTATTATATTAAATAAAAGCCCGCATCCTCTAGCCATTTTTATTTGCATAAAGCACGCCTTACATGAAGCAGGGCAAAAATTTATATCTTATGTAAGCAAAAATTATATATAAATATTTTTATATTTAAAGCATAGCAGAAATTATTTTATGATTTTTCGCTAGTTTAAGAATATAAAAATTTTGAGTGAAAATAATTGATATGTATATTGCTAAATAAGTTTGAGCATAAAAAATTTTTATGGAGCAGGTGACGGGAATCGGACCCGCGAATTACGCTTGGGAAGCGCACATTTTACCACTAAATTACACCTGCATATTGCATTAGGCTGATTGCTAGATAAATTTTATTTACAAATTTGTATACTTAAACAACATATTTCAAGCTATATAAGGTAAAAATTTTACTTACATAAAATTTTAAATAAATTTGCTAGATTTATATGTATTACACATTCATCACATAGCTTGCATTTAGTCTAGCCCAAATATGGCAAAGATTGTGCTTAGTTTTATTTATTTAAAACTATAGTTTTTTAATACAAAAATTGTTTTTGCTTCTGTGCTATACAAGGGTCGCAACACAATCTTACTCTGCATGCTTTGCATTATAAACAAAAGCTTTCACCTTTTGTGCATCTTTCATGCCCTGCTCATTTTTGCAACCACTATTAACATCAACCCCATAAGGTTTTGCTATTTTTATCGCCTGAGCAACATTATCTGGAGTTAACCCACCTGCGAGAAATGCCGGTTTATCTAGACTTTGAATAAGCTTGGCACTTGCATTCCAGTCATGAGTTAGCCCTGTGCCTCCAACTTGGTCGGTTTTTAAGTTAAAACTATCAAGCAAATAATAGTCTGCATATTTTATTTTCTCTATATTTGAACATATCTTGCCGTCACTAGAAACATGAATAAGTCTTACAAGTTTTATAAAAGGAAGAGCCTTAACTATTTTTTCAACTTCACTTTCACTGATAGAAGAATGAAGTTGAATAATATTATTTCCTATAAACTTTGAAAGTTCTATGATTTCTTCGGCAGTTTCTATATGTGTTACCAAAGCCACATCGCATCTAGAATCTACAAAACTGCAGATTTCTTTGGCAGTTTCTTTATCCACAAAATCCACACTTGCATGCTGTTTGCCTACGAGGATTCCTATAATATCTGCTCCTGCCTGAATACACATTTTTGCATCTTCTACACTTCTATTTGCACATATCTTAACTTTCATTTTTTTATTATATTACTTTTCTCGATTTTTTGCAACTCTTTTATATATTTTTTTATTGGCACTAGAAAGTGGCGGAAGATGTGCAAGCAAAATGCTTGCACCATAAAAAGCGAAGGCTTTTTATCAAATTTTCAAACCTAGTTTGAAAATTTATCTTCCGCCACCTATTATAGTGCCTCATAAAAATATAGTTATATATAATTTTTTAAACCATTCACAAGAAAGTTTTTCAGCAGAAAAATAAAAAAATTACTACAGAACTTATAATTATTCAACTGTTACACTTTTTGCAAGATTTCTTGGTTTGTCTGGGTCTAACCCCTTTGCGACTGCAGTGAAATAGGCAAGTTTTTGCAGACTTAAAATTATTTGAAGTGGCATGAAAGCTTGCGAAACTTTATTAACCTTAACAACAAAATCAAAAGCTTTTTCTATTTCATTATCTATATTAAGTGTTGTGAAAAGAATGAGTTTTCCACCACGTGCCTTAATTTCGCAGGCATTATTGAGAGTTTTATTGAAAACCTTTTCATCTGTTGCAATCACAATTACAGGAACGGTTTTATCTATTAATGCTATCACTCCATGCTTTAGTTCTCCGCTTGGCTCCGCGCTTGAAAAAATATATGTTATTTCCTTTAATTTTAAAGAAGCTTCCTTTGCTGTTATATAATCTCTTTTACGCCCTATAAAAAATACTTTTTCAAAATTTGCAAGTTTTGATGCAAGGCTTTTAAGAATATTATCATCACCAAAATCTATTTGACGCTTAAAATTTTGAAGTGGAAAAATATAATCTATGCCTTTAAGATAATTTGTTATGATATAAAGCACAATACACTGAGCAAAATAAGCTTTTGTTGAGGCAACAGCTTTTTCCTGACCTGCTAGAATAGGAAAATTTAATATAGCCTTATGGGCAATACTGCTATATTCAGTATTAGTTATAGAAACAACTATCCCTCCTCTATTTTTGCAATATTCAAGAGCTGATAAAGTGTCTGCAGTTTCTCCGCTTTGAGATATAAAAATACAAAGGCTCTTTTCATCTATATTTAAGTTTTTATATATTATTTCACTTGCTATTTCACAAAAAACATCAATATTAAAAGCATCTCGCATATAGCTTTCACCGATAAGTCCTGCATGATAAGCCGTGCCACAACCTATTAAATATATCCTATCAAATTCTTTGTTCTTGAGTATCTCTAATTTTTCTTTCATAGCATAACTTTGGTAGACTTCAATAATTTTTTCAAGTGCTATTCTGCTTTGATAAATTTCTTTTAACATAAAATGTGAATAACCTGAAAGTTCTTCATTTATAAAACTAAAATCAAGTTTTTCAGGCTGTTTTTTTATAATTTTATTATTTTTATCATAAATTATCACTTCTTTTTTAGAAAATTTTCCATAATCACCATCTTCTAGGGTTATATAAGAATCAGCAAAGCCAACAAAACACGAAGGGTCGCTGGCAATAAGAGCACAGTCATTGCCAAGCCCTATATATAGCGGACTTTTATTTTTTGCAAAATATATATAATCACTATTTTTTGATATTATTGCAAGTGCATAAGAACCAATCAGTTTTTCCCTTACCCTTCTTAAATTGTTAATATTGAGTTTACAATCAAATAATTTGGCAATCACTTCACTATCAGTTTGTCCATAAAAATACTTTCCTTTTTTAATTAAATCCCCTTTTAATTCTTCATAATTTTCAATAATCCCATTATGCACAAGTGCTGTGTCTCCACAAGATGAAAAATGCGGGTGACAATTTTCTATTGAAATGCCACCATGTGTTGCCCATCTTGTATGAGCAAGCCCAATACCAAAGGTTGCAACTTCCTTTATGGTTGGTTTTAATTTTTCTACGACCCCTGTTGCTTTATAGGTTGTAAAATTGCTACCCCTTTTTATTACCATACCTGAAGAGTCATACCCACGATATTCAAGACGTTCAAGCCCTAAATATAAATTGCTTTCAACATTCCCACCAATATAGCCAATTATTCCGCACATCTTATACTCCTTAATTAAAAATTAGCCAAGTTAACCTTGCCTTTAGTTATTATTATGAGCTTAGATAGTTATTGTTGAATGAAAAAATTGTATATTTTTAAATTTTATAATTTTTGCAACTTATTTTAAATTGATTCATAAAAAATAGTATTTAGGAGCTTTTATGACAAAATTTTTAAATAAAAATAGCTGTTTTATTGGCAAAAATGTGGTGTTTGGCAAAAATGTTACTATATATGAAAATAATCATTTAGATGGGAATTCCTGTATTGGTGACAACAGTGTTATCTTGCCAAATAATTATATAATAAACAGCAATATAGGGGCTGGTTGCACTGTGCACTCAAGTGTGATAGAAGATAGCTTGGTTGAGAATAATGTTACAATAGGACCTTTTGCAAGACTTCGCCCTAAAAGTGTAGTTAAAGATAATTGCAAAATTGGGAATTTTGTTGAAATAAAAAATTCTATCATTGGCAAAGGTTGCAAAATAAGCCATTTAGCTTATGTTGGTGATAGTGAAATTGGGCAAAACTGCAATATTGGCTGTGGGGTTATTTTTGCAAACTACAACGGAAGAACTAAGAATAAATGTAAAGTTGGAGAGCACGTTTTTATTGGCTCTAATTGCAACATCATTGCCCCTGTTGTTATTGATGATAACAGCTATATATGTGCAGGAACAACTGTTACTGAAAATGTGAATAAAGAGGATTTCGTGATTGGAAGAGTAAGGCAAGAAAATAAAGCCAATAAAGCAAAAAAATATTTTTAAAATATTTTTATTTGTTATATAAAAATTTACATATTTAATTTTTGTTTTTTAAATATTTATTTTTTATTTTTTTATTTTTTTCCCTATTTTTTTATTATTTTTTTAAAATAATTTTGTCGATTTATTTTAATTTTATTTAAAGGAGAACGCTATGGGTATTTATTTTGGAACTGATGGACTACGTGGAATTTATGGCGAAGAACTTACGCCAAGTATTGCCTTTAAGTGTGGAAATAGTTTAAGTAGGTTTTGCAAAAAGAAAAAGGTTGTTATTGGAAAGGATACAAGGGTTACAAGCGATATTCTGACTCTGTCTGTGGCAAATGGGCTTATGCAAAATGGTGTTGATGTGATTGATATTGGTTTAGCCCCCACTCCCGCCGTTGCCTTTTTAACTAAGGCTCTTGAATGTGATTATGGCATTGTGATTTCGGCATCTCATAATCCACCTATATATAATGGAATTAAAATTTTTGACCATGATGGTTATAAAATTGCAGAGACAACAGAAAATAGTATAGAACGTAAGTTTATGTCTCAAGTAAGTGAGCCTTTCTTTAACGTTGGAAGATATAATTATCAGCCAGAGTATGTTAAAAAATATATAGAGAAAATAACAACAAATATTGGAAAGCTTAATGGTCTAAAAATTGTTATTGATTGTGGAAATGGAGCTTCAAGTAGAATTGTAAAAAAAATATTTAAAAATTTGGGAGCAAATGTTTTAGTTGTTAATAATAAGACTGATGGCTTAAGTATAAATGAAAATTCTGGAGCATTACACCCTCAAAACATGGCATCAATTGTTATTAAGGAAAAAGCTGACCTTGGAATTGCTTTAGATGGTGATGCTGATAGAATTATTGCCTGTGATGAACATGGAGAACTGATTGATGGTGATGATATTTTGTTTATACTTGCATCATTTTTTAAAAGTAAAGTAGATGCAGTTGTAGGAACAACTATGTCTAACAAAGGGTTGGAAAATGCACTAAATAAAAAAGGCATCACCTTACTTCGAGCTGATGTTGGAGACAAGTATGTTATTGAAAGAATGAAAAACAATAATATCCTTCTTGGCGGAGAACCTTCTGGACATATTATTGTTAAATCTTTTAGCACAACTGGAGACGGAATTTTGACAGGATTACTTCTTGCCGACATTATCAAAAAAACTGCAAAGCCGCTATCTAAGCTTATAAACTATAAAAAATACCCGCAGATAAATATCAATGTTGAAGTGATTGATAAATTCCGTATTTTAAATAGTGAAAAGCTTACAAATGAAACATTGCGTTTGCAGCAGCAATTTGCTAGCTTTGGGCATGTGCTTGTGAGAGCAAGTGGAACAGAAAACAAAATCCGCATAATGTGTGAGCATAAGTCAAGATTAGTCGCTTTAAGGTCGGCACAGGGTTTAGAAAAAATTGTTAAGGAAATTAGTCAAAGATAAAAAGTCAAAATTCATTGTTATTATAAAAATTTATTTATTAAAAACTTCTTATAAAAAATTTTGCATGATTGAAAAAAGTGGGCTTTTAAATAAAACCCACTTTGTTTTCTTAAAATTTATAGATTATTCAGCAACTACTACTTCGTATATGTCTTGGCTGTTTTCAACAAGTTGTGCAGTGTAGCCTTCTGCAACGAAATTTGTGTTTTCACCTTCTGCTAAGTTGTTTGCAGGGTTGAAATTATGGAATGTTCCACCAGTTACTGAGAATGTTGCTGTTTGTGCATCATAATTTGCATCATTGCAGTTTAAAGTGTATCTATAGTCACTTTGTTGGCTAAGTTGTTGAATAGAATATTCTCCACCTTTGATTTCGACGCTACCTTCGTCAATATATACAGCTGAAATGTTTCCAATAAATGTTCCGTTTTCAATTACAAGTTTGCCAGCATCCATAACGTCAAGAGCATAGCAGTCATTTTCAAGTGCATGAATGGTTCCATTTCCAGTTATAGTTAAGTTTCCGTTTTCACGAACTGAGATAACTGACCATTTGTTTGCACCAGGTGTTTGGTCATCCCACAAAGCTGTTTCATTTGAAAGTGTTTTGCCGTTTAAGTCAAGTGTAACTTCGCGTGTAACCATAATAACATCTTCAACAACGATATCGTCTGTGAGTTTGATTATATCGTCATCCCCTTCAAGAGCGGTTACAAGTTCTTGATATGATGATACTTCAGCTGTTGTCTCATCATCGCCACAAGCTGTAAGCATGAAGAGTGTTGAAACCATCATGATTAGAGCAACGATTGATATGATAATTTTTTTAGATTTTGTTAATTGCATATTCCCTCCTCCTTTCTTATTAGCAATTTATCTATTTTCACTATAACACTTTTCTTTTTTTTAAGCAAACAATTTTGCATCTTTTTTGCATCTTTTTATTTATAATGGCAAATCTTTCTTGTCAAATGGGCTTTTAAATAAAACCCACTTTGTTTTCTTAAAATTTATAGATTATTCAGCAACTACTACTTCGTATATGTCTTGGCTGTTTTCAACAAGTTGTGCAGTGTAGCCTTCTGCAACGAAATTTGTGTTTTCACCTTCTGCTAAGTTGTTTGCAGGGTTGAAATTATGGAATGTTCCACCAGTTACTGAGAATGTTGCTGTTTGTGCATCATAATTTGCATCATTGCAGTTTAAAGTGTATCTATAGTCACTTTGTTGGCTAAGTTGTTGAATAGAATATTCTCCACCTTTGATTTCGACGCTACCTTCGTCAATATATACAGCTGAAATGTTTCCAATAAATGTTCCGTTTTCAATTACAAGTTTGCCAGCATCCATAACGTCAAGAGCATAGCAGTCATTTTCAAGTGCATGAATGGTTCCATTTCCAGTTATAGTTAAGTTTCCGTTTTCACGAACTGAGATAACTGACCATTTGTTTGCACCAGGTGTTTGGTCATCCCACAAAGCTGTTTCATTTGAAAGTGTTTTGCCGTTTAAGTCAAGTGTAACTTCGCGTGTAACCATAATAACATCTTCAACAACGATATCGTCTGTGAGTTTGATTATATCGTCATCCCCTTCAAGAGCGGTTACAAGTTCTTGATATGATGATACTTCAGCTGTTGTCTCATCATCGCCACAAGCTGTAAGCATGAAGAGTGTTGAAACCATCATGATTAGAGCAACGATTGATATGATAATTTTTTTAGATTTTGTTAATTGCATATTCCCTCCTCCTTTCTTATTAGCAATTTATCTATTTTCACTATAACACTTTTCTTTTTTTTAAGCAAACAATTTTGCATCTTTTTTGCATCTTTTTATTTATAATGGCAAATCTTTCTTGTCAAAGCGGAAGATGCCGATTATAAAGGTTACTATTCCTATGGCTAGAAGGATTCCAAATTTCCATAGATAGCTCAGCGAGCCTGTCATTATTGCTGTGATATCGTAGAGTGTGATTATTGAAAGATAATTAAAGAAATTCATTGCTGAAATTCTCATGGCTGATGGTATTACATTTGAACCAAATAGTCCTAGGATTGTGCATACAAGAGAAAATATTGTTATTCCGCCACCTATGCCCATTGAAAATTTTGTTCTATTGAATATTGCTGAGCACATATAACAAAAACCAGCAAAGGCAAACATTGTTAAAAATGCACCTAAATTATAAAGCAAAATTTGCCCATAATTTATTGCAAAAGCATTTCCGCCTGAAATCCAAACTGCTATTACACTTGTTATAGTTAAAAGTGCAAACATTGCAAAAAGTGCAACAATTAAGTATACCATCTGTGTTACTGCAACCGTTCTACGTTTGGTTGGAGTTGAAAGAACATAAGCCATTGAACCTGAATCTACCTGACCTGCAAGCAAGCCATTTGCCGTCATAATAACAAATACCATTGGAAGCAAAAGCCCTGCAATACGGTAGAAAATTGAACCAATAATAAGACTATAAATATCCATATTCCCAAGTTCGCTTAGCGCAACTTCAACATTATCTGGTATTTGGTCCGAAATACTTGCGGTTGCTTCAGTGTATGCCTGTTCTTCTGCACCTTCTGCATCTCCAAGTTCGGCAAGCCAAAGCTCGTAAGTGCTGATTGCTGTGTTTGAAAGCACTTTAACTGTGACTGCATAAAACTCAGCATTCTCCTGTGCCTCTTCTATTGCCATTCCGCCTGCTATTGACTGTGTGTAGTAAGTTTGATATGTCACGTCATACATCATCTGATTTACTGCTGTGCTGGCTGCTTCTTTGTATGGCTGGGCATCAAATTCACCTTCTGTCGCTATATATGATGCCATTGCCTGTTCAACCATTGTGCGAGTAAGGTTTGCAGAATATATGGCAATTTCTTCTGTTGCTGATTGCTGTTCTAATGCTTGGGTATAAGCACCTTGATAAATAAGTGATAAATATGATTCCTTTAAAAGTGCTTTGGTTTTATCAACAAATTCTGCATCTTGGTCTGTGAATCTGTCTTGGTCGTAGTTTGTGAAGAGCGAAGTAAGAAAGCCAACAATTTGGTCATCTGTTAAAAATGAAAATTGTGGAGCTAAACTAACCATAAATTTAAGTTCTTCTACTGTTTGTTCTCTTATGCTTTCAAGTACTTCCCCTGTTGGTTCTTGCCCAGTTGTATCTCTGTATTCATCTATTGCCTTGATATAGGGCGATAAGATATAATTATAGACAGAGCCAGCCGTACTTTCATCTATATTTTGAAAAGTTCCTTCAAGTTCAACAGAAGATAAATATAAATTATAACTATCTATTGAATTTTCCTTAAAATAAGCTTGTTGGTCAGCTTGTGTGAAAACATCTTTCAGCGAATCACGTATGTCGTTTATTCCTAAATTACCAAGCACAACAATAACTATTGCAAGCATGATAATCGTTGGTAATGTCACGCATAACCACTTTACCCAATTTGCTTTCATTGACTGCTTAAATAGTGCTTTACTAAACATTCTCCTTCTCCTTTTCTAATTTAAACTTTGTCTTTTCCTCTCTTCTTTGTTGTTTTAAGCGTAGTTTTCTATCTTTTTTCCCTGTTTTAAGAAATTCCTTTTTAATATGTGAGAACTCTTTATTTTGAACTTTATCTGCCCTTTTTCTTGCTTTCTCTTTTTTCTTATTAAAGAACTTTTCATTCTTTTCAGTAATATCTTCCTGTTTTTCAACCTTTTTATGTGCTAGTTTTTCTTTTTTAAGTTCTTCTGCAGATAGTTCTGCTTTTTTCTTTTTCTCTTCTTCACGTTTTTTCTCTTCTTCTTGTCTTACATACTCTTTTGCAAGAATTTCTTTGAAATGTTTTTCAAGATTATATTTAACTTCTGAAATAAATTTTAAATGGTAATTTTTAAGTGTATTAAACAGTCTATTTATGTTTTTATCGTAAACCCTAATTGTGACTTGATTGTATTTTTCTTGGTCTCGAACAATCTCATACTTAAGTCTTTTAAATTTTAAATAATCTTCTCTTGACAAAAATTCAACCTTAAAGGTTTTATATGGAAGATTTGTAAGCTCTTTCATATCTGCAATATCTACTATTCTTCCGTTAAATATTAATGCCACTCTATCACAAACACCTTCAAGCTCGTCAAACATTTGACTGCTCATTAGAATTGTTTTTCCCTTTTTCTTCTCGGCGAGCAAAAGTTCAACAAAAGTTTCTCGCATAAGTGGGTCGAGCCCTGTGCTTGGCTCGTCTAAAATTAAAATATCTTTATCTGCCATAAATGCTGCAACTATAGCAGTTTTTTGTTTCATACCCTTGCTCATGCGCTTTAAGTTTGCCGAAGTGTCGAGTTGCAATCTTTCAACCAAATAATTTGCAAAGCTCATGTCTTTGATACCTAAAAGCTCTGCTTGTGCTTTTAAAAAAGTTGTGCCATCTTTAAGGTCTGGGAAAGCTATTTCGCCTGGCACGTATTCAACATACTTCTTAATTTCGCAGGCATCTTTCCATGCATCAAGCCCTAGAACAGTTATATTGCCTTGCTTTGCCTTTAAAAAGCCCATAATATGCCTTATAGTTGTTGTTTTACCACTACCGTTAGTTCCAACAAAGCCAAATGTTTCGCCTTTTTTCACACTAAAGCTTAGGTCAAAAACACCTTTGCCATCTCCATAATCCTTTGTAAGGTGTTCTACTTTAATTACATCTTCCATTAGAATGCACCCCCATAGTGTTTATCCTCTTTATAAAATTGCATAAAATAATCTTCAAGTGTAAATTTAACTTGAGTAAATGTTTTAACATTATATCCACTTATTATTTCAACAAAACTATTAATATCCTTGTCATTAACAGCAACTATGGCAGTTAAATTTTCTTTATTGCTATCTCTAACTGCAATCTTTTTGATATTTACTGTGTTTTTACGAAGTTTTGGCATATTTGCAATAAATTTTTCAAAATCTTTGACATCTTTAAACTCAACACAAAAGTTTTTGTTTTCATTATGAGTTATGTAGCTTGTGTCAAATTCTGAAACAATTCTTCCATCTTTTATTATGGCTATGCGGTCACAAGTGGCTTCAACTTCGTTAAATATATGAGAAGATAGAAGGATTGTTTTTCCACGTTTCTTCTCGTCCTTAACAAAATCTATAAAGGTTTGTTGCATAACAGGGTCAAGCCCACTTGTGGGCTCATCTAAGATAAGCACTTCAGGGTCATGCATAAAAGCGGTTATTATTGCAAGTTTACGCTTATCACCAAGGCTCATCTTTTTTGTTTCAATAAAAGGGTCTAGTTTAAATTTTTCAAGAAGGTAATCAAGACGTTCTTTGTTCTCAACTTTTCTTAAGCTCCACATCATCTTTATAAATTCCCAGCCTGTGAGTCCTTTTGGAAGTGCTATTTCCCCTGGAAGATAACCAATTCTATCAAGAATTTTATAGTAATTTTTAAAAGTTTCTAGCCCAAAGACCTTGATTTCTCCCTTTTGTGGGCGAGAAAAACCCATGATATGCCTGATGGTGGTTGATTTTCCTGCACCATTAGGACCTAAAAAACCAAATACTTCACCTTGTTTTACAGAAAAAGAGACATCAAAAACACCCCTGCCGTGGCCATAGTCTTGTGTTAAAGAATCAACTACAATTATATTTTCCATTTTAACCACCCCCAAAATCCTTATGATGCTCTTTTTATTTTTATTCTTTAACGAATTTTTATGTTTTTCATTAAGAAAAGTTATTTAATCCATTATGTAAATTTATTATAACAAAAAAGAAATTAAAAACAAATCTTTTGAAGCTCTTTATGCCTAATTTTTATAAATAAAAATCTATACATACTTAACTCTAATCAAATAGTAAACACATAAAGCCTTAAAAAAAATAAAAGGTGTTTTGAAATTATTTATTAAATTAAACTATTTGTAAAATTAAATAAAAAATGCAAATATTTATTTGAAATACTTGCATTAAAAAAATTATTCAATTTATGTGTTTCTTAATATGCAATTTGATACAAACTTATCAATTATTATTAGGTTATAAAAAATTATTCATGATAGACAAACACTAAGCAAGATTTTTTATGAAAATTGCTTAAAATCAAATTGAAAGATAAAAAATTTTAAAAAATTTAAACAAAATATAATAATTTTATTTTTCTTTTAACTTGCTTTGAACTTGAATATAAGATATTGCTATAACAAAATAGTTATAATCCCAATAAGCTATATATTCATTTGTTTCCATCATTAGAATATTATCATCGGTAATAGAAACGTTAACTGTTTTTAAATCATTTCTAAGCTTTTCTATTTCTTCTTTACTGAAATCATAATCAGCAAGAGTAGCACCACCATCAAAAATAAACACTCTGTCACTTTGTTCAACTACAAAGACAGGTAAACTGGTGGAAGTGCCTAAAAAAGTAAGCCCTGTATCAATAAAGTATAGTTTTTCATTTTGCTTAACTATTTTATCCTTTCCAATATACCTTTCAAGATTTTCTATACATTCTTTAATCATTTTTTACCTCCTATTGATTTTTTCTGTATATTTTTACTTTTTTTGTGTAGATTTTTAATTTTAAAAATTAATGTTATAAGAACTTTAGTTATGTTAGCGCAAGGCATCTGTTATTATTGGCTTAGCCATCGCTCCCCTTAAGAAGCAAAACATCTGAATGTAGGATATAGCAGTGACAAAGGTGTTATAGTCTTGATAAA
>CALVPQ010000009.1 GCA_944351415.1 uncultured Clostridia bacterium
GGTGTTTCAATTTAACTGTTTTTTATAAATTATTTAACTTCTAGCCCCTTAATATTTTTTTAAAAAGAAGTTTATTTATAGATTCGACAAAAAAAAGAGTATGAGTATACTCTTTTAAAATCTATTTTACTATTAAAGTAGATAATCTATTTGTTTATTTTTCTCTCCTACTAAACTATGCCATTCTTGCATTATTTCATCAATATTTAAGCGGTTGACATTTCCTGAAACTTTCATATTATTCTTTATTAAATTTAACATAATTATAAATTGTTTTCTTGTATAATAACTGACTGCCATTCTCTCCTTTTTGCCATCGGTTAATAAAAATTCAATATATTTTATTGGCATAGAAGGGCCTTTCCCCTTAAGTTGTATTGTCTGTCTCTTTGAGTTTAAATGGGAATAGATTATTTTTGCACTTTTTATATCTTTATAACTTAAAGAACATTTATACTGAAGCTTTAGAACTTTTGGATAGAAATCACCATAAGTATAAATTTCACTTTCCTTTAAATTTATTATTAAACCAAACAAAAAATTTATAGAACTATAAAAAAGATAAATATCAGCAAGTGCTACAACTATACACATACTATAATCAAAAGACGTGCCCATATCTATTACATTACAACATATAAGAATAATCAATATTAAAGCCAGAATGCTAAGTCCCCATAAAAATGTATTTAAAAATATAAAACCAAAAGAAAGTGGAATAAATCTTTTTTTAATGCTTTTCATTTATAACCCCTATATATTTGATTTACCTTTCTCCTTTAAGAATATTAAGACTGAATTTTTTATAAATATTTATAATATCAGTTTTGCAGATATTTGATAAAATTAAATGTTGGTCTTGCTTTTTATTATTTTTAGGCAATATTCTATAGTTTGCTCTAGGTTCATATTACTTGTATCTATAATAATTGAATCACTTGCAGGCTTTAGCGGAGCAACTTCTCTGTGTTCATCTTTATAATCACGCTCTCTTAAATCCTTTAGTATTTCATCATAAGATGGAGCATCTGGTTGATTTTTTATTTGCTCATACCTTCTATTAGCTCTAACTTTTTCATTAGCGGTTATAAATATTTTCACATCTGCATTAGGTAGCACTACTGTGGCTATATCCCTGCCTTCCATTATACAATTGTTTTCTTTAGCAAAATCACGTTGAAGAACAACAACTTTATCTCTAAGTATTTTATATGGAGAAATTTGTGCGGCTAGCATAGAAATTTCTTCTAATCGTAAATATTGTGTATAGTCTTTTCCACATACAACTATATGTTGTAGTTTATCTTCAAAAAAAATTTTCACATCTATGTCTTTTAAAAAGTCTTTTATATTCTCTTCATTGACACCATTATATTTTTTTTCTTTGTATGCACAGGCAAGCCCCCTATAAATTGCACCTGTATCAAAAACTTTAAAGCCAAGTCTGTCTGCAAGCCCTCTTGCGAGTGTGCTTTTACCACTTCCAACATGACCATCAATTGCTATATTTATCATTTTTTTCACCCTTTTTTAGTATACAATATTTGATTTGTCTTTGTAAAATAAATTAGCTTTTAATTATAAAATATTTATATAATTTTTTATAAAATACATTAAATGTGTTTGACAAACTACCATAAAAATATTATTATATTTTCAGGAGAAATTGAAAAATATGGAAAACAAAACAAAAGTTGCGGGAATTGAGCCACTTGTTTTTGAAGATAGCCAAATTTTAATTTTGGGCTCATTCCCATCAGTTAAATCAAGACAAAATAATTTTTATTATGCCAATCCTCGAAATAAATTATGGAAATTGCTTGCTTCTTTTTTTAATGAAGAAGTGCCACAAAGTGTTGAAGAAAAAATTGATTTTTGTAAAAGACACAAAATCGCTTTATGGGACGTTGTGACTAGTTCTAACTTAAAAGGTTCAAGTGATGTTAATTTAAAAAAATCTAACTATGATGTTGCAGATATACCTGGTTTATTAAATACTCACCCTGATATTAAGGTTATCCTTTGTAATGGTAAACTTGCATACAATCTTTTTACAAAGCATTTTAATGTTGCTCTGCCTGTTTATTATGCTCCTTCAACAAGCCCTGCAAATACACGTTTTGATATAGATGCTTGGCGTAAACATTTTTAAGATGTGTTTTATAACTTATTTTAAAGTTCGATAAACCGAGTTTTTCTATTAGAGAATATAGATATTCTTTTAATAAAAATAACAAATTAATTAAATTTATTTTACATAAAAAAAACTCAAAATGAAATTTATTCTTTTAAGTCTTTGACTCTAAAAGTTCATTTTGAGTTTTTTGTTTTATTTCTTTTTACGTGGTGCAAATATAAGACATAGTAGTGACGAACCAAAAGCTACAAGTAAGCCCCAACCCACTGTATAGTAGGTGCCAAATTCTCTTAATGCGTCCCATGCTTCTTTACCGCCGCCAGGTATTATAGCAAGTCCATCATTGATACAATACATTCCAACCATGATTACAGTTACAAGCATACATAAGAAAAACAGTAAAGCGGCAACCTTTGCGCCTATAAATGCTTTATTACTTGATGCACGTGCAATAAGATTTACAAGTGCAAGTAAGAGCATAATACCTGCAAAAACTAATGAAAGTATTATAAATACACTTGCCACCGTTTGATATGTTCCCCCTTCAAAATTAATGAAGTCAAACACACTTTCATTTGGGCTTGTTACTACAGGTGAACCATCTGGGTCTTTTCCATAGTAACCAGTTACAGGTTGTGTGAACATAATGACTGCAAGCACTCCAAAAACAAGAGTTATTATACCACCAATCATATCTTCCTCCTTATTAGTATTTTACTACAAAGATTGTTATATTGTCAATTAAATATTTATCTAAGCCGTAATAAAAATTGATATAAATTGACCAGCATTATTTTTCTATTTATTTTGGTTATTATCTGATAAATTTTCGTTATTAGATTTTTCAGTATCAGAACTAGCTTTACTGTTTTGTTCTATTTCTGCTTCAACTGAATTTTCTTTATTATGTGTTTTTATATATTTTGTCCATTTAATATATCCGTAAGTGGTGTTCGTCAGATAGCCTGCCTTTAACACTAAGAATACCCACTGCCCAGATATTATGTTTATTGCTGTTTCTAAAAAAGTTGACAAATACCATGCAAGCCATTGTTCACGATACCTAAACAGGATAAATAATCCATTAGCCATACCCACTGCACTTACACAAGCGTCAAGATAGGCAACTGCCCGCTCTATAGTGTCGCTACTATAAAAATCGGTTTCTGGACCATAAGCTGCCAATACATAACCTATTCCAACAGTCCACACAGCAATTGCAAAAACTACGAGTAGTGATTGCCACCATTTTAGTGTTTTTACAACCGTGAGCTCTTGTTCATCTTTATCTTTATGTTTCGACCACATAACAAAACTTATAATATCTATTGGAATCCAGAAAAATACTGTGACTGCCATTGTTGCAAATCGTGATGCTAGTATTATAAGTGTTACAATTTCAACAATTTCTACACCTAATGAAACAATAAAATTCCATCTGCTTTGCTTTGAAATTAGAAGTTCACAAGTTATATTTAAAATAATATCTGCTAGATATAATATCATTATTATTGTGCCATTAACCCCATTGACATCTTCTTCTGGAAAAACAAAAGCAAAGATTATTGATAACACAAGTATACTTATATACCATATCTTTTCATAAGTGGTAAAATAATTCCATAGTTGTTTTAATTTATTAGGCTTTTTGACGGAATTGTCTTGATTGTTTTCAAGATTTTTATTAAGCTTTTGCAAATCTTTTTGTAGCTTCTTTGTATTCTTATCTATTTCTTTTGTATTTTTCTTTATTAAACTCATTTATATCTTTTTTTATTATCTCCTTTACACTTAAAAATGGCGAAATAAAATTTCACCATTTTTACTTTAGAATAATCTATATTTTGATTTTATTAAACTTTTTTAAGTTTTTAGGTTTAGATTTTCTATTCAGATTCTCTTGAGATTTAGCTATTAAAAGTTGATTATCAAATGCTAAGTTAATTTTATCGTTAAATGTTTTTTCTAAAGCTTGCAATTTAAGTTTTTTTGATTTACGCTTGTTACTTTGCCTTCTAAAAATTTCTGTGAAATCAGCATTTTCTAAATCAATAGAGTTTGTCTGTTTTCTTACTTTTTCCACACGTTTTGGAATACCTTTATAATCAACAGGCATTTTTACAACGTCTTTACGTTCTCTTATTTCAATTTGCTCATAAGGTATAGAAATATTGTTACGTTTAAGTTCATTATACACAAGTTCAAGAACATCGTGGTATACGTCCCAATAATCTTCTTCATCACACCAACACCTTGACACAAATTCTATGCTACTTGAATTTAATGCATTAAGTCTGCAAAATGGTTCTGGGTCTAGAAGAACCTTGCCATTACTCTTCATACAATCAATAATTAATTTCTTAACTACCTCAACATCACTTTCGTAGGCTACATTAAATTTTATATCCACCCTTCGAGTTTTGCTTGTGTCGTAGTCAACAACTGGACTATTTACTATAGTTGAGTTTGGAATTGTGATACGCTTATTATCTGAAGTCATAATTGTTGTGAAAAGGAAATTTATTTGAACAACATTACCTTCTTTTCCATCAACTTCTATATAATCGCCTTTTTTAAACATCTTATTTGATACTATAACAATACCATTTGCAGCATTTGCTATGATATTTTCAAGAGCCATACCAATAGCAAGAACAAGGGCACTTAAAGCAGTAAGCAGGCCTGTTATATCTATTCCTATAATACTTAAAAGTATCAACACTAAAACTAAATACAAACATATCTTCAAAAGTGTGCAAATAAAACCAATTGTGATTTTTTCCATTCGTGTTTTATTTAAAAGCCTTCGAGTTATATTCATTAATAGTTTCACAACTATTATACCAATTATTAGAACAGCAAAGAATATAACTATATTCCAAGCATTTGTTTTAAAAAAAGTTACAATATCATTCCAAATAGCATTCCAATTCATAATATCCTCTTTTGTTATAATTAAAAATAATATTTTGCAGTATTTATAATAAAACTATTCTACAAAAAAGTCAATTAATATTTAAAAATTTTATTTTTTCCCAAGGAAAATTATCCCTACCAAAATGTCCATAGCAGGCGGTTTCTTTATATATTGGCTTCAAAAGGTTAAGTTCCTTTATAATATTATCCAAAGAAAAATCAAAATTTTTCTTTACAAAGGCATATATCTTATCTATA
Source organism: uncultured Clostridia bacterium (assembly GCA_944351415.1). Lineage (GTDB taxonomy): Bacteria > Bacillota > Clostridia > Christensenellales > UBA1242 > Caccovivens. Next base: position 5,312 of record CALVPQ010000009.1, read on the forward strand.
GAAACTTTATTTGTGTTAAAGCAATCAATATACAAACTTATTGGTGATGGTTTTCCAATTGAGTAGCTAACTTGCAATTCACATCTATCTGCTAAACCTGCTGCAACAATATTCTTTGCGACGAACCTTGCATAATATGCCCCTGACCTATCAACCTTAGTTGCATTCTTTGAACTGTAACACCCACCGCCAACTCTGCCAATTCCGCCATAACTATCAACTACAATTTTTCTTCCAACACAACCGCTATCTGAAAATGAACCCCATATTGTAAATTTGCCACTTGGATTTATTATATATTCGGTTTTATCAGTGACTTTATCGCTGTATTCTTTTAACACTTTATCAACAACATTTTCTTTTATATTGCTATAAATTTGTGCATTATCAAGTTCTTCAGTATGTGAAACGGAAATAATTATTTTTGCAATTTCACTTGGTTTTTCATCGATATACTTAACTGAAACTTGACACTTTGCATCTGCAAAATATTTGTTATTTGTTTTGCGGTATTGTTCATAAGTTCTCATAAGTTTATGCGCTATAATTATTGGAAGAGGCATATATTCTTCAGTTTCATTTGTGGCATAGCCATACATCATACCTTGGTCGTTTGCACATAAAGTCTTTTTTACTACAGCTTGATTTATATCTGGACTTTGCTCGCTGATTTCCTTTATAACTATAAAATCATTTTTGTAGCCTATATCTTTTAAAATATCTTTAGCTATTTTTTCATAATTGATTTTGGCTTTTGTTGTGGCTTCACCATAGATAAAAAGTTTATCGTTTTTTATTGCACACTCCACTGCCATCTGGCTGTTTTTATCTTGTTTTAATGCCTCATCTAAAAATGCATCAGCAATTGTATCACAAGTTTTATCTGGGTGCCCAATATTTACACTTTCACTCGTTATAATCTTCTCTATTCCTGCTCCGAATAGACCTTTAAATTCATCATAAGTTATTTTTTTACCCTTAAAATTTTTATAGGCAGATGTATGCACATTTGATATAAAACCATTTTTTTCTATTGCTATATGAAATGAACAGTTATCGTTTGATTTTATGGCTTTGCCACCAAGCCATTTAAACCCATTTTCTACGGCAAAAGATAAAAATTCTTTTCGTTTTGCACCTAAATCTACAAAAATAGTTTCGTTTTTTGTTAGTTTTTTTAATTTCTCTTTTAATTCCTTTTTCATTCTTTCCTCCTTTATCATACCATAAAGAGAGTAAAAAGAAAAAGCCCATCGTTCTGATGGACATTAGAATTATTTCATTTCGCCATCAGTCAGCCTTTAGCACCTTGAGTTAAACTTAGGTTGCTGTGTGGTCAAAGGGGCTGTCCCTCGCACACTCTTTATGGTTATGATATAATTATAATTTATTAAAATTTATTTTGCAATCTTTTTTTAAAAATTTTTATTTATTTTTTGTGTTTTAAAATCGTGCGACAAAATTGTTTTGCGAGAATGCAAAACAAGAAACTTTTGCCTTGGCAAAAGTTTCTTTCAAGCTCTCTTTGTGAGAGCTTGATTTTGTCGCACATCACAATAAAATTCAACAATGCTTAAACCTTCACAACTTCTTCATCTTCTTGTTCTTCGTTTTGAACAATTTCACCACGAGCTTTAGCTATTTTTTCGTTGCATCTATTAAAATATTTTATGTATGATTTTTTACAATATTTTTTATGTGCATCTTCTTCATAGTCATTAGGATTATTAAAATTATATGCACCATTAACCTTCCATTTTTCAAATAATCCTATTTTTATTGCGCTCTTAGGGCAAAAGAAGGAACATCTCATGCACATAATACAATTTTTGCCAAAATGAAACTCTCCATTTTCAACTGTTATATTATGCGTTGGGCAAGTGCTTACACACTTATTGCAATGAATACACTTATCATTAACCTTATATTGTTTACCATTAAATCTGCCACCCCAAAATTCAATACGGAATAGCCATGCAATAAAACTTCCCATAAATACCCCAGAAAGCTTAACAGGTATATTATTTAGAATTTCCTTACAATCAATCGGTATAACCTCTTTGGCTGTTGCCCACATCTTATATGCCATATTGTCGGTATGACGGAAAATAATATTATATGGCATAACATAATGATATTCGTTAGTGACAATATACCCCTTTTTCTTTAAAATCTTTTTTAACTTTATCGATGAGATATTGTTAAGTTTTAACGGCTCGCCTGATGTTTTAATAATAAAAACTTTTTTACCATCAACATTTTTTAAACTTTTAGCAAACTTAAGAATTATAGATGGTGCATTAAAAGCATGAATAGGATACCCTATTCCTATATAATCATAGTTATTTACATCAAAATTAAAATTATTATCTTCTATCTTATATGTATCAACCTCGCAGCCGTTATCTTCAAAAGATTCAACAAACTTGTTTACAACTTTTCTTGTATTGCCTGTGCCAGAAAAATAACAAATTAAAATTTTCATCATCATTTCCTTTAGTTCTTCTCAATTCTTGCATTAAATTTTTCATCAAAATAGTATCTATTATTTTCATTTTTATCATGGGAGTCTAGCCACACTTGTGCAAAAATTTTATCTTTTTTTGAAAGTCTGTCAAAGTCCCAAACATTTTCACGATATATTGGATTATACCAATGTCCAGCTTTCATAATAGTAAAGGCACTAGCAGTGAACTTTTCACCATCTTGTGTAAGCCAATCTAATTTTTCGTATAAATCTCCGCTATAACTTTCTGACAAAAGTTTGCCACCATGAGCCTGGGCAACATTTTGTATATCGCTTAAAGTTATTTTATCATAATTTTCTATATTGTAATAATAATTTATAAGCCTTGCATTTTCCTTTTTTCGTAAAGATTGATAGTCAATAAAATCACCATTTTCGTTTTTATTTTCAATAAGTAGGTTAAACTTTGACCAATCTTCCCCTAAACTTTCATAGGCATCTTTACCGCCAAAATAAGCTATCAATTTTGCTTCATCATTATGTTTTGCCCAGTATGCTGGTGAATTTTTACTTTTGAAAAGTCTTTTGATTGCAAAAGTTCCTATAACACCTTTAGGAAGGATTTTACCCAATTTATAATATGAATGAGATTTCTCAATCTCCTTCCAATACATTTCTGTTGTCTGTTTTTGATAATCAAAAAGTTTATTTAAAAGTTCGCCATCATAGAACCATAAGCCATGGAAATTTCGTGTTGCATTGTAATATGGCTTAAAGAAATCCTTAGTTGAACCGCCTATCATTTTAAAACCGTCGTTAAGTGTATCATAACCCGTGATGCAGTTGACTTGTCCACCGCCAATATTGAAGCATCTCTTCCAGAAAACTTTTGATAAATCTTCTTCTTTATCCTTTTTTAAAATATTTGCAATAAGAACTCCGCTATCGGTCGCTGTTACCCATTCTAGTGGTGCATTAAAACAGGTATGGAACATAAGTCCATCGCTCATATTATCTGAAAGCATATTTTTATGAAGCATGGCAGTTTGTCTTAGTATAACCCATGTTTTAATCTTAGATTCAAGGACCCTGTATTCTCCACGTAGTTTGGTTGCTGAATAAATGTCGTAAGGACTTACAAGCAGTGGGTCGCCTATCTGCCCATAAGGGTGTTTATAATTTCTATTACCATAGAGAGCAACCGTTGAGATATGTATAAATTTAGGCTGAATTTCAAGTTCCTCTATTGATGAAACAAGTGCATTGACCCCTAATTCATTGCATTCCACTGCTTTTTCAGGAAATTGGTCTGAATGTGGCGGAATAACCGCTGCCAAGTTGATAACATAATCACAACCTTCCACTAACTTCTGACACTTTTCCTTCTCGGCAAGATTGCCATATATAACTTCAAATTTATCTTTACAATTTTTATACTTTTTCAGAAGTTTTTTAATTCGTTTGTCATCTGGCAAAACCAAAAATTTAAATTTATCTATAAAATCAAGTTTAACAAGCTCGTTAAGTGTAGCCTGCCCCATATTACCTGTTATTCCTGTTACTGCAATTTGCATTTTCTTCCCCTTATGTATAAATTTGTTTTATTTTAACATATAACCATTTTAATTCAAAATATTTTTTCAATAAAAAAAACATTGTTATAAAATTGATTGTTTTATAACACAAAAAAAACCTATTGGAACTTCCAATAGGGCTTATAGTTAGATAAAAATTCAGATATTTTTAAGTTTCATTTTATATGAAAAACTACAAGTTTCACGGTTGTATTTTTATTAAGTTTAGTTTGACATTGCTATAATTGCTAGAGCAATAAGGTAGCATACTAAAAAGGTTAAACCTAATGTTATAATTGAAATTATAAGTTTTAGCCACCATTGCTTAAATTTTTTGATTATAACTAAGTTGACACAACAAAAGATTGCACTGATAAGTCCACCAACCGCGCCGCCAACAATAGGCACAAGCTCACATAATGCAACAATATTGCCCCATATCATAACAAATACGAATGGCAAAGCTGATAAAAGATATTCATACCACTTAACACTTGGAGTGAGTTCTATAGTTTCATCTTCAAAAGTCATTTTGCAACCTTGAATAAAATTGCCAGACAAAGTTAACGTTTTTTCATCTTCAGTTTTAAAAGTTGTTTTATCGACTTTTGTAAGTGGTTTACCTGCGATAGATATTTTTTTCTTTCCCGTCCATGCACTTTCTTCAAAGACAATTTCGCCTAATTTTTCATTTTGTATTGTGCTTTTCATATAAATCCTCTTCTTAAATGTTTTTATTTATAATAGCACACTAAGTTGTAGCAGTCAACTATAAGTTTACAATCTTTAGTAAACTTCAATTTAGGTGTGCATTTTATTTGTTTTATAAAATTTTGCTTATTTATAAAATTTTTGTGTTCTATCAAATAACTCTTTAACCAAACACTCTCGTGCAAGTTCCTTATTTTGAAACATTTTCAATACAAAAGATTTATCATAATTTTCAATTAAGTATTTCGTAATTAAATAATAGTCATCATAATAATATTGCTTTTCATCAAGTATTTGCTCCTTTGTTGCATTAAGCAATATTGTTTTACCATCATATTGACCACTTAGATAGGTTGCAATTCCTTCTTGCAAATATTTTTCGGTATCTTGGCATTTATGTATTTTATTAAAACATTCGTTTACATAATGAATAAACTCGTGCAATATAGTTTTTTTGTAATATTCTAATGCCTCGTCATATTTATCATTATTAAATGAATGTGAGGTGTTTTTATAATCATTCAAAGAAAGATATGTTATAACACCATCTTGGCAAGTTCCTATCAGCCATTTTGGAACAGCATAATCTGAAGAAAGTTTTCTGGTTGTTCTAATAAAATTATCGTATTCTTCCTTGGTTGGAATAATATTAATTACAGCCTTCTCCTTAGGTTTTTCTATTTCAAAAAAATCAAAAATTTCTTGAGCATGACTATCTATAAATTTTGATAAGTCTTTAATCAAATCTTTATCATTTTCATTAAATTTAAAAATGGCAACTTTACCACTCTTTTTCATAACCATTCCCCTAATTCCTTTATTTAACAATATACATTATCTTTAAAGATTTTATCTATTCAAAACTACAATCATATTATAATGTTCTTTTTTTTATTTCACCTATTTTCTTGGAGCTAACGGCGGGAATCGAACCCGCGACTACGTCACATACTTTCTTCGTTTGCAACTTGCCTTCTGCAAGTCTTTTCGAAGCGAAAGTATGCTTCTTTCCCCACAAATCTGCCTTATTTGTGGGTGCCCCATCGACAGGTCGCGGATTTGCTTTGTTTTTCTTTTTTTTCTTTATTTGTTTTTATATTTTTTTTGGAGCTAACGGCGGGAATCGAACCCGCGACTACGTCACATACTTTCTTCGTTTGCGACTTGCCTTCCGCAAGTCTTTTCGAAGCGAAAGTATGCTCCTTTCCCCACAAATCTGCCTTATTTGTGGGTGCCCCATCGACAGGTCGCGGATTTGCTTTGTTTTTCTTTTTTTTCTTTATTTGTTTTTATATTTTTTTTGGAGCTAACGGCGGGAATCGAACCCGCGACTACGTCACATACTTTCTTCGTTTGCGACTTGCCTTCCGCAAGTCTTTTCGAAGCGAAAGTATGCTCCTTTCCCCACAAATCTGCCTTATTTGTGGGTGCCCCATCGACAGGTCGCGGATTTGCTTTGTTTTTCTTTTTTTCTTTATTTGTTTTTATATTTTTTTGGAGCTAACGGCGGGAATCGAACCCGCGACCTGTCGATTACGAATCAACTGCTCTACCGACTGAGCCACGTTAGCATAAGGTGCAAATACACATATTCTAAAGTATCTGCTTGAATTATGTTACCTGCCCTTATAGTAACACAAAATTACTTTTATATCGTTTAAAAAAATTAAACGTGATGACTTATAAAATTTCTTTTATTGCTTATTTTGATGTCTGTTCTTAATATTTATTTCAACAAATCAACAAACCTTTATATTTGATTTATTTTCAAGTGAAAATTTTAAAAGAATTTATACTCATTTGTAAGGCGATTAGTCCATCTCGGGTTGCTATAAAGAATAGCATCAATATGAGCCATATCTTTTATAAAAATCTTTTCCATTTCAAGTTCATATTTATCTTGTCCGTCTGGTGCAATAAGTTTGCCACTCTTTTCGTCTAGATATTTATAAGTATACAAGTTGATATAGCCACGATAATCAATGCCCTGCTTCAAATAGCCTATATGCTCTTCGCCGTCAAGTGTTGTCACCTTTACTTTCATGCCGTTGGCTTTAGACACATTCTCTTCACTCAGTGGCTCTTCGCTATCAAATTGTCCATTTAATTTGTAAAATTCAATATTTTTCATTTTATTTTTCTCCACAATATATAGTATTATGTCTTGCATAGTAGACATTATATATAGTATTTCAGTGAGTTGCAACTAATTTGAAAGACACACGCTCGTTCTCTTCATCTTTTGAAATAACTTCAACTTCTACCTGCTCGTCGAGTTTTACAATTTCATAAATTTGTTTATTATTCGCTTCAGTTGCATTCTTGATATGAAGCAAGCCTGTTGCACCATTTTCAAGTTTTACAATTGCACCAAACTGCAGAATTTTGATAACTATACCCTTATATATTGCACCAACATGGAGCTCTTTTATTGCAAGAAGACGTGGGCTTTCTTGAAGTGCCTTAAGGCTTAGAGCTACCTTTTTATTTTCTCTATCAACTTCTATAACTTTGAAGTTATACTCCTGCCCTTCCTTTATAACTTCGTCTGGATTACCAATCCTGCTATAAGACATATTTGAAATATGAATAAAACAATCAACACCACCAACATCTATAAAAGCACCATAAGGAAGTATCTTTTTAACCTTTCCGCGAACTACTTTATTTATAAATATGGAGTTCCAAAAGAGAGTTTCGTTTGTTTCTTTAATTTTATCCTCAAGAAGTTTAATACTTGCAATAATTAATTTTTTATCTTTATCAATTTCTGTTGCCACTGCTTCAAATTGTTTGCCAACAGTTTTTCTTATATCCTTTGTTGTGTTAGAAATTTCATTAATTGGTATGAACACTGAATATTCACCAAGTTTTGAATAAAGCCCTTCCCTATCTTGATATGTTACAACAAAAGTAAACTTACTTCCTAATTTTAATCTGCTTGCATTTTGCGTTGCAATTGCTATGCCGTCTGCCATAGATTTTGACACAATAAGCATGCCATCGTCTGTTTTATTATTTGTTATAAGCACCTTAAATCTATCACCTATTTTTAGATTATTATAATCTTCAACTTCTTCTTTAGGCAGATATGCATCATTTTTGCCACCTATATTGAATATACAACCATCTTCATGCTTTATTACCACAACACCATCAAAAATTTGCCCACGTTTATAGTTTGTGAATGTTCTATCAATTGCCGACATATCAAACTTTTCATCAACGAATTGTGATTTTTCTTGTTTTTTATTCTCTTCCATATCTTAAATCCTTTATTACTCAAAGTTTATCATTTTATTTTTTCTTTGTCAAAGAATTCATCGCAAATTCTCTTAGTTCATTCATTTTTGCAGTTACTATTTCCCCTGCTTTATTCATTTCCTTTTCTGTTAATTTTTTGCCGTAGAAATCTTCAAGAGTAAATGGCGTGCCTACATAAATTCTATTACGTTTAAACATTTTAGGTGTTCTTGTTATAAAAATCGGAACAATTGGAACTTTTGCCTTAACTGCAAACATTGCAACTCCATTTTTAACCTCTCCGAGTTCCATATTCTCATTATGAACCCGAGTGCCTTCTGGAAAGATGACAAGTTTTTTATTCGCTTTAAGAATCTTAAGACAGTTCTTTACTGCTGTTATGTCATTTGCTTGTCTATCAATTTTTATTGCTCCAAGTTTTTTTAGAATAAAACCCATAAATTTATTTTCAAAAAGTTCTTTCTTTGCAAGATAATATTTTTTCTCCCATGTCTTTACAGCAAGCACAACAGAGTCCATATTTGACGTATGATTACACGACAATATGCATGCGCCTTTTGGTATATTTTTCTTGCCAACTATCTTAGTTGGGAAAAATATTCTTATTGGAAGTGCTAATAATATTTGAATAAAATGAAACATGAAATTCCCCTTTTTATTATGATACAACGAAATTTTATTTATGGCAAAGGTTTTATAAAATTTTTGATTGCAAAATTTGTAAATAATCTAGTAAATAAGCAAGTTTATTATTAAAACCTCTCTTTTAGATTTCTAATACCTTTATTGAATATATTTTTCAAACTTTGTCTGCCTTTAAAATTATTGCCTCTGCCGCTGCATAACCTGATGAAAATGCTGTTTGAAGGTTATATCCACCTGTTAAACAATCTATATCTAAAACTTCTCCAACAAAGTAAAGGTCTGAAACTTTTTTACTCTCCATTGTTTTTGGATTTATCTCTTTTAAGTCCACACCGCCAGCTGTGACAATACCACTTTCTATTGGGTAAAGTCCTTCATATATAAGAGTGAAATTTTTAAGCTTATTAACTATTTTATTTCTCTCTTTTGCCGTGATTGAATTTACTTTTTTATGCTCATCTATGCCACAACAATTTAAAAATATTGAGGTAAGTCTATGAGGCATAAGCCCCCTTATTATATATGAAATCTCTTTATTTAGATTCTCTTTAAAATCACGCATAATTCGTTCTTCAAGTTTTACACTGGTAAGGGCTGGTTTAAAATCAAGAGAGAGTTCTACTTCTTTATTTTCCCCTATATAACTTGAAAGTGATAGAGCTATTGGACCTGTGATTGCATTTTTAGCGAACAGCATTTCTCCAAACAAACTTTTAACTTTACCATTGATTTTTGCATTAAGTTGAACATTTTTAAGCGATAATCCCTCAAGTTCACTGCAAAATTTATCTTTAATTTTAATAGGAACTAGTGCAGAATAAGGCGTTATAACGTTTATACCAAACATTTTTGCAAACTTATAGCCGTCACCTGTGCTACCTGTTGCTGGATAACTTTTCCCACCTGTTGCGATAACTACGGCATCAAAAAAATAGTCAAATTTTTCTGTTTTAACAATAAAACTTGACTTTTTGTTTATTGATATTACCCTTTCATTAAGATGTATTTGAATAAAATCTTTATTAATATTTTTTTCTAATGCTTTTGTGATGTCACTTGCCTTATCAGAAGATGGAAAAACCCTTCCACCATGTTCAGTTTTAAGAGGACAACCCAATTTTTCAAAAAAATCAATAGTGTCTTGACTATCAAATTGGTTTATTGCCGAATACATAAATTTTTTGCCACGGACCACATTTTTTAGGTAGTTTTCTTTATCACAGTTATTTGTTACGTTACATCTGCCCTTGCCCGTGATATATATCTTTTTGCCAAATTTCTCATTGCCATCAAAAATATAAGTTTCAATCTTTGCCTGTGTGAGTTTTCCTGCAACAAAGAGTCCACTTGCTCCGCCACCTATGATTGCAACTTTCACCATAGCCTCGCTAGACTATTGAGCTCGGTTTCTGTTAAATCCTTATACTCACCACGACTTAATCCACCAAGTTTGACTTCTCCAATACGGACACGTTTTAAAAGTTTTATATCTCGCCCTATAGCCTCAAACATACGTCTTATTTGTCTATTCTGCCCCTCATCAATAACTACTGAAAGTTTTGTGTTTTTCCCATCAAAAGATATACGTTCAACTCTGGCACTCGGCATTCTTTCGCCATCAACTACTACACCTTTCCGCATAACAGCAAGTTCACTTTCTTTTATCTCACCTTCAATTGTAACACGATACTCCTTTTCTGTATGATACCTTGGGTGAGCAACTTTATTAGCAAAATCACCATCATTAGTAAGTATTATAAGCCCTTCTGTATCATAGTCAAGTCGCCCTATTGAAAAAAGTCGCTCATCACACCTTACTAAGTCATAGATTGTTTTTCTTCCTTTTTCGTCTTTTGCAGTGCATGCATAACCTTTAGGTTTGTTTAGTTTTATATACACAAAAGAAGAAGGAAGGGATATAACCTTACCTTCAACTGTTATTTTATCTCTTTTCTCGTTTATTTGCATACCAGCTGATGCCTGCTTTCCATTAACAAAAACTTTACCTGCTTTTATAAGCTCGTCACACTTTCTTCTTGAGGCAACTCCGCTATTACTTAAAAACTTATTTAATCGCATTTTACCACTGTTCTATTAGGTCTTTCAGTTTCTCCCAAATAGAATTTCTCCTTACAGTTTCCATTGTATATATTTTTTCACTAAAATGCAAGTTATTATCAATAAAAATTTCAACTTTCCCAACTACCTGTCCGCTTTCGATGGGTGCTTCTATACTATCGGCAATAGTATATTTATATTTAACCTTTTTAAGTTCTTCCGTCTTTAATGGATAGTAATAACTTTCTTTAGTGCCTATTTTTACGTATTCCTGCTGTCCGCTTTCAACTTTTATTTTTGTTTTAAAGGCATAACCGCTTGTAAGGTCCACTAAATGATATTCGCTAAATGCTTTATTAATAAGAACTTCACTTTCTTCAAACATTGGCCCGCAGTTTAAAACCACACAGACAATATTCATTCCATCACGTTCACAACTTGTGACTAGACATCTGCCTGCATCGTCTGTAAAGCCTGTTTTAACACCATTGCAACCTTCTAGCTTAGAAAGTAGCTTATTCTTGTTTTTTAAATACCTATTTTTACCATCGCTATTTGTTATCTTTATATTTTTTGTTGATACTATCTCTTTAAAAATTGGGTTTTGCATAGCATAACTTGTGATAAGAGCAAGGTCTCTGGCTGTGGTATAGTGGGTTTTTGAATCTAAACCGTGCGTATTATCAAAGTGAGAGTTTATTGCTCCTATCTCTTTCGCCTTATTGTTCATCATGTCTATAAACTTTTCTACGCTTCCACCAACATATTCACCAATAGCAACACTTGCATCATTGCCTGATATAAGCATAAGTCCATATAATAAATCTCGTAAAGAAAACTTTTCTCCAGCCCTTAAATATAAACTTGTGCCACTAACCCCAACTGCTTTTGGTGATATTTCAAAAACCTCATCTAAATTAACACCGCTTTCTATTGCAGTTATTGCAGTCATAATCTTGGTGGTGCTTGCCATGGGGAGCTGAACATTAGAATTCTTTTGGGCAAGCACGCGTTGAGAATGTGCCTCCATGACACACATTGCTTTTGCAGACGTGTTATAACTTTCGGCAAACACCCTTTCATTTTCATGAAATAATAAACTTAATCCTCCTGCAAATACTGAAAATAAAAATATTATTACAAACAGTAGACAAAGGGCAGAAATAAGTTTATTCTTCATCATCTTCGCCCTGCTTTGCAGTATCTTTTTGTTCTTGCTCATTCACCTTAGCAAGAAGTGCATTAAACATATTAAGCACTGTTTGATATAGTGATTTATTTTCTACATTTATAAACCTTACCTCTCCACCTGACACAATAAGAAAACCAACTGGCGTTACAGACATACCACCACTTGAGCCACCTGCCATTGGAAAGTGATTAGCCACACGTCTTGCAGAAAGGTCTGCATATTCACCACCACCTACCACATAACCAACTGTTACCTTAGATATAGGAATTATTGTTGTTCCATCATCGGTTTCAACCTTTTCTCCTATGATTGTGCTTGAATCAACTATTGTTTTTATCTTTTCCATAGCACTATCAATAAGTCCGTTGATATTTTCATTCCCAGTGTAAAACTTCATATTCTTCTCCTTTTTAAAAATTGCAAACTGTCAATTTTTAATTTATCTTTTGCATAAGTTTAATTCTTATACAAAAAAATTACCTTTTATTTGTCTTTAATACTTTTTCTTTGGTAATCTCTGCATGTTTCTTTTTGCTTAAGATGATTGAATTTATTAACGAATAAACAATATCAAAAAGAGAAATCGACATGATTAGTTTTACAGCTAATTGGCAAACTTCTCTATTATATGAAACAGTATCATTAAGAGATAATGATGCTGTTGGTTTTTGATTCTTTACATTTGTTAGAAATATTGTTATTGCAAGGTTTATAAATCCGGCAAACATAGCAGATAGAAAGGCGTCTTTAAAACCAATATTATAATATATTGAAATTTCTTTTAACTTTGTTTTATCTTTTATCTCTTGTGAAAGAGTTTGAATAAAAATAACTTCACTGCTTTGAAAATCAATTTCCTTTGTTTCTATTTCATTATCACTTTTTGTTATAATTTTCTTCCCCTTTAGCCAAAACTGTTCGTGCATAACTTTCTTTTTATATAAAAATATTCCAAAAGCCCCTGAAAAATCTAAAACATTAAATGACACCCTTGCCTCAAGTTTTATAGGAAGGAAAAATAGTATTATTAAGAAAAAAGGAATTAAAAGATAATAGTTCACTTTAGCACCTCTGAGATTGCACTTGCTATAATTTGCCCTGCAATAGACACATTTTCTTTTATATCTTTAGGTGTTAAAACTAAATCTTGAGGGCTATTTTTATTAAGTTCGCTTGCAAAAATCATAAAAGGCACACCTATTGAAAGGCATGGAACACCCATTGTTTCTTGGTCAATTCGCCTAGAAAATCTGGCAATCCCACTGCCTGGTGTCATTCCACTAGTGGTTATTTGAAAAGAACAACCTAACCTTTTTGGATTATTTGTTGTTAGACTATCAATTATTATGCAATAATCTACATACATACATTTTACAAGCATTTCAACCATATCAACAGTTTCAATTCCTGTTGAGAAAAAGATATTTGGACAAATTTTAAAAATATTATTCATTTTATTTAGTGCGTCTATTGTGATATTATCAAAAACTTCTTTGCCAAGTCTATCAGCTGAAATATCTGGATTACCAAGGCACACAATAAGAACCTTATCTTTGTGACGAAGTCTTAAATCTTTGCTAAACTTTTTTAGGTGTTCGGAAAGTATCTCGGCAATATAAACTTGACAATCTAGTCTATAGTCATAGAGATGTGGGCAATTTAAAATAAAATATTCCCCCACTCTCATATCACTTTCTTCATCTTCAACACTCATCTTACCTATGCTTATACCAAATTTTTCAAGTTTTTTGGTGGTGTAGCCTAAATTTTCAAGGTCTTTTCCACATTCATCAATTAAATCATACATATTTATATTTTGATTATTTTTTAAAAAATTATTTATTTTACTTGATTTTATTATTTTTATGTGATATACTCTTAGAGAAATTTTAAAGGAGAATACTATGCCTAATATTAAATCAGCAGAAAAAAGAGTTAAGATTATTGAAAAGAAAACAGCTCAAAACAAATCTGTTAAGAGCAAAATTTCAACTTATATTAAAAAATTTAAAGCTGCTATTGAAAATAAAGATGTAGAAGTTGCTGAAGTTGCTTTCGGTGACGTTGTTTCTTTGCTTGACAAGGCAGCTAGTGATAACGTTATACATAAAAATAACGCTGATAGAAGAAAAGCTCACTATGCTAAACTTTTAGACGACTTAAAAAAAGAAGCAAAATAAGTTGAACTAAGTTAAAATAAGAAGAAGGTTTGAGTCTTCTTTTTTATAAAAAAAACACGGATAATATATGGGTAATACCTTTTTATCCGTGTTTTTAATATTAAAAATTTGAATGATTATTTTTAATTTTAAACTTTAACTAAATTATTTTTAAAGTTTATATATCTTAATAATTTAAGTCAATAAGACCAAACTTGCCATCTTTTCTTCTATAAAGAACATTGATTTTCCCTGTTTCTGCATTTAAAAATACATAGAAATCATGTCCAAGACGTTCAATTGCAAATCTTGCATCATCAACAAGCATTGGGTCAAGGTCAAAAGTCTTTTTCTTGTAGATAGTTGGCAACTCCTCTGGCTCTTCTTCAATAAACTCGAATGGTAAGAAGTTCTCTTGTTTTGAACCTTTTGCCTTTTTCTCCTTTCTCTTCTCATTATTTCTTACAATTTGTTTTTCAAGTTTTGGAAGAGCATAGTCAATATTATCATACATATTATCGCTTGAAACTTCGCTTCTATATAATAATCCTTTACTTGTGATTGTTATTTCAAGCTTCTCTTGCTTTGCTTCTTTTTGACATACTACCTTAGCATTTGCATCATCATCAAAATACTTTGAAAGTCTTTCAAGTTTTTCATTTAATATTCTTTCAAGTCTTTGTGAAACAGTGTAGCCACCTCTTGCCAAAATATCTATTTTCATATTATTTCCTCCTATATTTTTATATTAGCAAATTTACTAAAAAAAACAAAGTAAATTTATAAAATGTTGCTCTATTTATTAAAAATTATTATTAAAAACCACTTTTTTAACTGGATTTTTAGTCTAACTTAAACGAAGAAAAAGAGCGGCGGAATATAATGCAAATTTTTTTTGCATTATCATAAGAAAACATTATGGTTTTCTTATGAAATTTTGTTTACAAAATTTATTCCGCCGCCCTGTTCTTACTTACAAGATTTTTTATTAGATAATAAGCTTAGAATAATTATTAATCATTAGTAAAGGTAAGTTTTCCATCTTGCTCATCAATAATAATCTCGCCTTCATTTTTAAGCTGACCAAGCAAGATTTTTTCTGCAATTTGGTCTTCAACTTCTTGCTGAATATATCTTTTAAGGGGTCTTGCACCATACTCTGAATTTGAGCCTTTATTTACAATAAAAGTAAGGGCATCTTCTGTTATCTTAAGTGAGAGATTTTTTTCTTTAAGTCTTTTGTTTATATTTGATATTAGTATCTTTGCAATCTTAACAAGGTCATCTTGAGTAAGCGGAGAAAAGATGCATATAACATCAATACGATTGATGAACTCTGGCTTAAATTTATTTTTTAATGCGTCCATATAAATAGCTTTAGAGTCGATTACTTCATCATCTTCTTGCCCACCAAAACCAAGTTGTTTGCGGTGTTCTTTAACTTCCTTTGCACCTAAATTGCTTGTCATGATGATGATTGTGTTTTTGAAGGATACAGTTCTTCCTTGCCCATCAGTTAAACGACCATCATCAAGAATTTGAAGCAGTGCATTAAGAACATCTGGGTGTGCTTTTTCAATCTCATCAAATAAAACTACTGAATAAGGGTGACGACGAATTTGCTCGGTAAGTTGCCCACCTTCATCATAACCTACATATCCTGGAGGTGAACCTATAAGTTTTGAAACTGAATGTGACTCCATGTATTCACTCATATCAATACGAACAATATTATTTTCATCATCAAACATAGCCTCTGCAATAGCTTTGCAAAGCTCTGTTTTCCCAACACCTGTTTGTCCCATAAATAAGAATGAGCCTATTGGTCTCTTGCTGTCTTGAAGCCCCACTCTTGAACGTCTAATTGCTTTTGCAACGGCATCTACCGCATCATTTTGCCCCACAACACGTTTATGCAAGATGTCTTCAAGATGCAATAATCTATCTTTTTCACTTTCAGTTATCTTTGTTACAGGTATACCCGTCCATTTTGATACAACTGCCGCAATTTCATTTGCACCAATTGAATTTTTATTTGACTTCTCTTTTTTAACATCAAACTTTTCTTCTTTTTTCTTTAAATCATTTTCTAAATTTATAATTTCTGATTGAAGACGAGCTGCCTTTTCATAGTTTCGTTGCAAACTTGCTTCATCTCGACTTGATGAAAGAGCTCTGATTTTATCTTCAAGTGCCCTTATCTCTTGTGGCTTTAATGTGTAGTTTACCTTAGCCTTTGAACTTGCTTCATCTATTAGGTCGATGGCTTTATCTGGCAAGCTTCTATCAGAAATATATCTATCAGAAAGCACAGCCGCCGCCTCTATAGCTTCGTCTGTTATTGTGATTTTATGGAAGGCTTCGTAGCTATCACGGAGACCTTTTAAAATTTGTATGGTCTGTGCAACTGTTGGTGGGTTTACCATAATTGGTTGGAAACGTCTTTCTAGTGCTTTATCTTTTTCTATAAATTTGCGGTATTCATCAGTTGTTGTTGCACCAATAGTTTGAAGCTCTCCTCTTGCAAGATATGGTTTTAGCATATCAGCAGGAGATGTTTCGCCTTTTTCAGAACCTGCTTGGGCAAGAGTATGAATTTCATCAATAAAAACAATTATATTTTTACTTGCTATAATGGTTTCTATGGCATCTTTAAGTTTCTCTTCCATTGAACCACGGTATTTTGTGCCTGCCATAAGTCCGCCTATTTCTAGTGCATATACAACTTTATCTTTTAAAACTTCTGGCACGTCTCCTGATACAATTGCTTGGGCAAGTCCTTCGACAACTGCGGTTTTCCCAACCCCAGCTTCACCTATAAGCACAGGGTTATTTTTTGTTTTACGACAAAGAATTTCAACAACCCTTTGTATTTCTTCTTCACGACCTATAACTGGGTCAAGTTTATGTTCTTTTGCCTTTAATGTTATATCTGTTCCCATATCAAGCAATTTTTCTGGTAATGTGCTTCCTGCCTGCTTGTTTGATGATTGCTCAGATTTTTCTTCCCTATTGTTTGGACTTGCAGACATTAGTGCCTTTGTGACTTTATCACGAAGTCTATCAATATCAACGCCATATTGCCCTACAAGTATTCTATAAGCGACACTTCCTGTGCTTGATAAAAGTGCAAGAAGAAGGTGTTCTGTTCCAAGAAATGAATGGTTCATCTGAAGAGCTATTTGCTGTGCTATTCTGAATAAATCCTTTGTTCTTGGAGTCATTTCAACTTCATCTGAAAAAAGGATATTATCTTCACTGACATTATCTTCAAAAAACTCAAATAAACTTGGTTCTGTGACGCCAACTTCCGCTAAAAATTGGCTAGCAAGACAGTCTTTAACGCTTGTTAACCCGTATAAAATATGTTCACTTCCGATTAGGTTCGAGCCAAAACGGAGTGCAAATTTGCTTGCATTTTTTATGACTTTTTGTATGTTGTCTGAAAATGCTGATGATTGATAATTCATAGTTTTAAACCCCCTTTGTTAATTCTCGGACTTTGTTAGATATATACTCCGCTCTTATAATATTTTCCTTTTTTTTATTTGAAAATTCAAAAATTTCCTTTAAATTTGCACTCATACCCTCATAAAACAATTTTTGATATTTTTCGTCAGAGATTATATCTATAAAGCCTAATACCTGCCCTAGTTTCACAAGTGATAAAAGTTCTATCATTTCATCTTCTTTAAGTGTATAACAGTTTGTTAAAATTCCATAAGCACGACAAGTTTTATCCTTATATAAATCATAGTCATTTTCAAGAAGAAGCTCTCTTAACTCTCGTTCTTTATTGCATACTGAATAAATAAACTCGCTAACTTTATCTATGATTTCATCTTCATCAAGCCCTAACGAGCCTTGATTTGAAATTTGATAGAAATATCCTAGTGCCTTACTGCCTTCACCATATATTCCACGAACGGTTAGTCCATCTTCCTTTGCTAAGCTGATTATTTCTTCAATCTTCCCTGCAAGTTGACATGCTGGCAAAAAACACATGACAGATGCACGCATTCCAGTTCCTAAATTTGATGGACTTGCCGTTATAAACCCCAGTTCATTATCAAAGGCAATTGGCATACTTTTTAAAATTTCATCATCAATTTTGCTTATACGTCTATATGGTTTATATAAATTAAAACCTTTTTCAAGGCATTGTTCTCTTATATGGTCTTCTTCATTTATCATGACTATTATCTTTTCATCTTCACTTATCGCCACTGATGAAATATCTTTATTTTCAATTAGTTCTTTGCTTATAAGGTGTTTTTCAAAAAGTGCATTACACTCATTTAAAGATAAATCTTTTAATGACATAAAGTTAAAAACATCAAATTCTTCAAGAGTCTTCATGACAGAATTTGTGATATACTTTGCATCTATATCACTTTGAAGTTTTGTGTAAAATTTCAACCCTTCTATATTCCTTGCAAGACGAATACGCGATGTGATGGCTATATTATCAAATATTTCCATTGCCACCCACCTTTTTCCCTTTATGTTTTTTTTCGCCATACATCTTTTTTATTGCAAGTTTTAGCTCTGGAATTTCTTTATAACAATGACTGCACCCCACAAAGCCAGTTTGCAAAATTTCATTATATGTTGTGTTACAATATGGACATCTGCTCATTCTTCACCTTATTTATTATAATTATATCATACTTGGATTATATTTTCACTTAATTATAATGTATTTTATAAAAAACAAAAGATAATTGTTGAAAAAATTGAAAAAATATAGCTTGTAAAATATCAAAACTTTTCAATATTTTATCAATAAGTCAATAACAAAAAGATGCTAAGAAATTTTAGCATCTTTTTCCATCTTATTCTTTTTCAATCCCTTTCATAGTGAGAGATATTCTCTTTTTAGGAATGTCAACTGATAAAACTTTAACATCTACTCTGTCGCCAACCTTTAAAACTTCGCTTGGGTGTTTGATAAATGCATCTGAAATTTGGCTTATATGAACAAGCCCATCTTGGTGAACACCAATATCTACGAATGCACCAAAATCTACTACATTACGCACAACACCTGAAAAAACCATTCCCTCCTTAAGGTCTTCAAGAGTGATAACATCACTTCTTAATACCGGTTTTGGCATACTTTCACGAATATCACGACCTGGTTTTAAAAGCTCGTTTGTGATGTCGTTAAGAGTTGGCAAACCTATCTCACATTCCTTTGCAACCTTATCTTCACCTTTTAATTTGATTAGATTTGGAAGATTCGCAATATTTCCATTTTTAACGTCTTCTTCACTCATATCAAAGAGTTTTAAAAGTTTTCTTGTTGCAATATAACTTTCTGGGTGAACAGCGGTGTTATCAAGAATTTCATCGCCACCTACAACTCGAAGGAAACCTGCACACTGCTCGAATGCTTTTGGACCTAGTTTTGATACCTTTAAGAGCTCTTCTCTGTTCTTAAAGCCTTTTACTTTTGCCCTATAATCCACTATATTCTTAGCTATAGACATATTAAGCCCTGATACATAGCTTAAAAGTGATGGGCTTGCTGTGTTTAGGTCTACCCCTACACTGTTTACACAATCTTCTACCACCCCTGTTAACACCTCTGTAAGACGATTTTGTGGCATATCATGTTGATATTGACCTACCCCTATTGATTTAACGTCAATCTTTATAAGTTCGGCAAGTGGGTCTTGAAGTCTTCTTGCAATTGAAACCGCTGACCTGAGTGAAACGTCGTAATCTGGAAATTCTTCAGCACCAAGTTTTGATGCTGAGTAAACTGACGCACCAGCTTCGCTTACAACTGCATAGCTTACTGGGCGTGAAACATGTTTAATAAGTTCCGCAACAAATATTTCAGCCTCTTTTGATGCTGTTCCATTGCCAATTGAAATAATATCTACTCTATCTTTTTCTATAAGTTTTTTAAGCTTTTCTATTGACTCTTCGGTTTTTGATTGTGGTGGTGTTGGGTATACAACTGCTGTGTCTAGCACATTGCCATTTGTATCAATAACTGCAATCTTGCAACCTGTTCTATAGGCTGGGTCTAAACCCATTATAACATTATTTTTTAGAGGCGCTTCCATAAGAAGTGGTTTTAGGTTCACTTCAAACATCTTAATTGCTTGTTCGTCTGCTCTGTCAGTTAAATTATTGCGACATTCACGTTCTAGTGCTGGAAATAAAAGTCTGTCATAACTATCTTGCAAGGTCTCTTCTATAAGTTTATCGGTGTCTGGGTTGTTCTTCTTGAAATACTTATAAATAACCTTCATGGTAAGCTCTGGATTTATTTCAATTTCAACCTTTAGGCACTTTTCCTTTTCTCCACGATTGATTGCAAGTATACGGTGGCTTGGCAACATTTTAACTTCTTGTTTGAAACCATTATACATCTCATAAGTTGGGCTGTTTTCGTTTTCGACAAGTTCGCACTTTATAAATGCCTTATTCTCGAGTAGCTCACGAAGCTCCTTGCGAAGTTCTGCATTGTCTGACACTCTTTCTGCAACAATATCTTTTGCACCTTGAATTGCCTCGTCAACATTCTTAACTTCTTCTGTGATATATTTTTCAGCTTCCTTTAAAATTTGGTATGATTTAGACTGAGCTTGCAAAATATCAGCAAGTCCTTCAAGCCCTTTTGCAATTGCGACTGATGCCCTTGTTTTTCTCTTTGGTTTATAAGGTCTATAAATATCTTCAACTTCTGTTAAAGTTTTTGCATTCTCTAGAGCTAATTTTATCTCTTCAGTCCACTTACCCTGCTCGGTTATTGCCTTTTCAACTTTCGCCTTTTCATCGTTTAAATTTCGCAAATACTTAAGTCTATCGGCAAAAGCTCTTAGTGTTTGGTCATCGCAAGTGCCGTGCATTTCCTTTCTATAACGTGCAATAAATGGTATTGTGCAACCTTCATCAAGAAGGTTTATAATATTCTGTGAATACTCCTGTTTTAAGCCAAATTCTTGGGCAAGAGTGGTTGTTATATCCATTAAATTTTCTCCTTTATCTTTTTTACTATTTTTATTACTTTTTCTCGCAGTGGCAAAAAGTTAGCATTATCTATAAACACCTGCTTATCAAATATATTTGAAAGTGGCTCTAAAATGCTCATCTCAATTTCAAGACAGTCTTCTGCTTGTTTGTAACATAGTGAGTTTAATAGCAGACTATCATCAATTAACGAGCTATCATGCATAAGATTTGAAGTGTTTAATTTTGCCAGCTTTCCCTGCGCAAGCATATTAATATTATAGCATCTTCCACTTGAAAAACAAAATTTTAAATCGTTATAAATAAAATTATATAAATTTATTGCACCTCTTCCCTCTTCTCCATCGCTAATCGGAGAAAAAATACAAGTTTCTTCATACTGTTTTATCAGTTTTTGGTCGTCTTTATCTATATAATTAAGTCCATATAAATAACACTTTCTATCAAGAAAACCATAACTTTCAAGAAGCTCTAATGGTGAGCATTTGTATATATTTGCCACTTTTCCAAGCTCTTCTAGTGTTTGTCCGAGCTTAAATAAAAGTGGAGTGTCTGTTCTTGCTGAAAAGTCTGCAATATCATTTAAAAAACTCTGATTTACATCTGCTAGGCTTTCTATCTCTAGCAAAACACGATTTCCTAGAAAAGCAGAAGTTGGCATTGAATTATATAGGCTTGCATCAACTATCTCTTTGCCAGTAAGTCCATATTTTTCAAGTGAATTCACACCATAGCCAAAGGAAGGAACTTTGATAAAAAGTTCTTTTACCCCTGCCATTTTATTTTTTAAAACTGCATAATCTATAAGAATTGATAAATCTTCTTGCGAAAGTTCTTTTGAAATTTTTTGGTATAAATCTTGGTCTAAAACAAAAAATTCACTTAGTGAAGAATAAAGTCCATCACAATAAAAATTTGAAAAGCCACTTAGCAGCACCTTATTTTCTTGTCTTTGCATAAAACCCCTATTTTTTACCTATTATACAATAAATGGAGATTTTTGGCAAATGAAAGAAAGGGTTATTTTGCATTCTGACGTAAATAATTTCTTCGCCTCGGTTGAGTGTGTGACGCGACCTGAGCTTAAAGATAAGCCTGTTGCTGTGACCGGAAATCCTGAAAAGCGTAATGGCATTATTCTTGCTAAAAATGAAATTGCAAAAAGCTATGGTGTTAAAACAGCACAAACTATAGGAGAAGCGAAGGCATTATGCCCTGGGCTTATATGTTTGCCACCGCATTATGACATTTACGAGGAGATAAGTTTGCAGCTGCATGGTTTATATCTTAATTACACCAATTTTGTTGAACCGCTTGGGCTTGATGAGTGTTGGCTTGATGTGACTGATAGTCTTAGATACCTTAAAATGACTGGCAAAGAGATAGCTGATGAAATTCGTAAAAAAGTTAAAGATAAGTTTGGCTTTACCGTGTCGGTTGGTGTGTCGTTTTCTAAAATCTTTGCAAAACTTGGCTCTGATATGCATAAACCTGACCGAACAACAGAGATTTTAAAAAGTAAATTTAAAGAGATAACTTATCCACTGCCACTTAATTCTATAATTGGAATTGGAAGACGGCTTGAAAAGAAATTTTCTTCTATTGATGTTAATACCATTGGCGACTTTGTTGAACTTGATGATGACTATCTTGATGGAATCATGGGTATAACTGGACTTAGGCTTAAACAAGACCTTTTGGGAGTAAGGCAAGAGCCTGTTGCCGATTATTACACCCTTCCTCCGCCAAAAAGTATTGGTAATGGCACGACAACATTAAAAGACATTGTGACACGAGATGATGTTAAAAAAGTTGTTTATTTTCTTGCTGAAAAGGTGTCTTATAGACTTATTAAGCACAAAGTTAAGGCTGGTGTTTTATCTATCACTATTAAAGATAAAGACCTTAAAACTTATCATAAAAGTCAAAAAACTGTTCCAACAAATAAAATTGATGAGATTGCAAATGGTTGTCTTGCACTTGCTGATAAGATATGGAAATATAACTATCCATTACGAGCCATACGAATTAAAGGTTCTATGCTTACAAGGGCAGATGTATGGCAGATTAGTATGTTTGATGAGGTTAAGGCAGATTTTTCTCAGACTGTTAAATTTATAAACGACAAATATGGAAAGATTGAACTTGCCTCAAATATGGCTGACTTTATCAATAAAAACTCTCACCCCCAAGAATGAATTTCTATAAATTTAAAAAGATAAAAAAGAATTAAGGCATAAAAAGGACAAAAAATGGCAAAGATTCTTATTATTATTTCATTTTTACTTTGATTTTATGAAAATTTGTAATATACTTAATATAGAATTTAGCTATTTTACAATCTAACCAAAACATAAAATTTTACAATTCAATTCTAATGTTAAAGAATATATAATAAAATAAATTAGGAGATTATAATGAAATATCAAATTTTAGTTGATAGCGCCTCAGACCTTTTGAGTGACTATATTAAAGATGAAAATATTGGGTTTAAAGTTATTCCATTAACAATAAATGTTAATGACAAGGAATATGTTGATAACGACGAACTTAATGTTGAAGAGATGCTTAAGGATATGCATGCTTCAAAGAAAAATTCTTCTGCTTGCCCTGCTCCTGAATCTTTCTTGCAGGAATTTGATAATGCCGAATATACTTTTATTGTGACGATTACTTCTAAACTTTCTGGTTGCTATAATGCTGCTTGTGTGGCTAAACAATCCTATTCAAAACCTGAAAACATACATGTTATAGACTCTAAGCAAGTTAGCGGAACGGAAATACTTCTTGTTGACAAGCTTGTTGAACTTATAAAACAAAACCTTTCTTTTGAAGAAATAAAGAAAGCAATTGATGAATATAGAGACAAAAAAAGCCTTTATTTTATCTTGCAAAAATTTGACAATCTTGTGAATAATGGAAGAATGAGTAGAATTGCAGGCCTTATTGCAAGCACACTTGTTATTCGCCCTATCTGTATAGCTCACGAAGGTGAAATTAAAATGGCAAAAAAGATTATTGGAATTAAAAACGCCTTTGCAAAACTTGTGCAGATGATTGTGGAAAAAGCAAAAGACTTCTCTAAAGAAACTCTTATCATTACACACTGTTTGGCTGAAGACGAAGCAAAGATAATAAAGTCTGACATTGAAAAAAAATGTAATTTTAAAGAGATTAGGATTCTTCCGATGCGCGGACTTTGCTCATATTATGCCCTTGAAAAAGGTGTGATTGTTTGCCATTAAAATCATGGAACAATCTATAGACCGAGATAATTCTTCTATAAATATATTACACACAAAAAAACGTTAGCGGGTGCTAACGTTTTTTTATTTATGAAAAATGTTGATGAGTGTTTCTTTATAAGCACAAAAGTGATTATCTATATATTTTCTTTTGGTTTCTCTTCTGGTGTAGTTTCATTGATTGGGGCTTCTGAAACTTCTTTGATTTCTTTGTTTTGACTTTCTTCTCTTGTTTCTTCGTTTGACTTGATTTCTGCTGTAGTTTCCATTTTCATTTTTAAAAGTTTAGTTACAAGAAGCATTACAACTATGCTAAGTTCCGCAAAAGCTGAAATTAAAACCGCTTCTGAAGTGACAGTTATAATATCAAGAACTTTACCTACAATAGTAAGCACAATTACCACAAAAATGTTTGTAACGTAAAAAGCAATTTCCAATTTTTCATATTTTTTCTTTGAAAAGAAATTGTAAATAATTATTGCAACACACAAAATAGAACTTATTAATAAAAAAGTAAATGTTAATATAGGAAACAATCTATTGTCAAAACGAAAAATCCATGTTCCTATAATTGTAAAAACAAAACTAAATAGACTTACAAAAGCTAGAATATATATAATGTCTAATACATTTTTCTTTGTAAAATTCATAATATCACTCCTATAAATATAGTATACAACTTTTATATTAAAAAATAAAATAAAATAACGTAATCTTAGTTATTTTTTCATAAGCACATATTTATTCGCTTCAGTGCCGGCGATTGCACCTTCTCCTACCGCTGTGGCAATCTGTTTTATTGTGTTTTCTCGCACATCTCCGCAGGCAAATACACCCTCTACACTTGTTTGCATCTTATCGTCTGTGATGATATAGCCATTTGGGTTGAGCGAGAGTTTGTCTTTTAAAATTTCGGTATCTGGTTTTCTGCCGATAGCAACAAAAACTGCATCAACATTAAGAGATTTTTCTTGTCCATTGTTATCGTAGATAAGTTTTTCAAGTTTATCGCTTCCTTCAATATTTTTTGATAAAGCATTTCTTAAAATCACAACATTTGTCTTGTCTTGCAAGTCATTTTCTGTATAATTATGCAATTTTAAATAGCTCTTGGTAAGCACATAAACCTTATTGCAAATATTGGAAAGATAGAGTGCATCTGAAAAAGCTGAGTCGCCTGAGCCGACGACTGCAACATCTTTACCTTTAAAAAAGTTGCCATCACAAAGAGCACAATAGCTTACACCCCTGCCTAAAAAATGCCTTTCCCCTTCAACATTAAGCTCTTTTGGGTGACTGCCCATTGCCAATATTATAGCCTTAGTTTTATATGTGTGATTTTTGCAAATAACTTCTTTGTCATCACTCTCTAGTTTATAGTCAACTACTTCTTCCGGTTTAACCAGAATACCTAGGCTTTTTGCATGAGCTTTAAACTTATCAGCAAGCTCGTTTCCGCTAATTTTAGGAAAGCCTGCATAGTTTTCAATCTCGCCAATAAGGTTGAGTTGACCACCTATAACGAACTTTTCAAGCACTAAAATATCTCTTCCAGCACGCTTTGCATAAATAGCTGCAGAGATGCCTGCAACCCCACCGCCAACTATGATAATATCATAAATTTTATCGTCATTTTTTACGATTTCGCTATTACTCATTTTAATCTCCTACTATATATCATACTAAAAAAGACGACTTATTGTAAAGCAAATTCGCTAAGATTTTAGTGCTAAAAAATAGCAAAATTTTAGTTATTATTTTATGACCAATTGTGTTATATTAAAAATCTATAGTAAAATTTAAACTTTTTTATATAAAAAAAGACAGCTTTGATATGCCGTCTTTTTGAAAAAATTATCTCTTTGAGAATTGAGAAGCTTTTCTGGCTTTCTTTAAACCATACTTCTTTCTTTCTTTCATTCTTGGGTCACGAGTGAGAAGCCCTGCTTCCTTAAGTTCTTTCTTATACATTTCATCAGCTTTTACAAGTGCTCTTGCAATACCATGACTGATTGCACCAGCTTGACCAGAAATTCCGCCGCCGATTACTTTTACTATAATGTCGTATTTATCACCTGAGTTTGTTACATCAAATGGACGACGAGCAACTAAAAGAAGAGTGTCTCTTTGAAGATACTCACCCATATCTCTTCCATTAACAGTCCATTTGCCATTCCCTGGGAATAATCTTACTCTTGCGATTGATTTTTTTCTTCTTCCAGTTGAGATAATTTGACTTGTTTTATTTGTCTTTTTCTCTGCCATTATTCTCTAACTCCTTTTAATTCAACTTTTTCAGGTTGTTGAGCTTGTTGTTTGTGTTCTGCATCTTTATATACATGAAGTCTTGTGAATTGTTTTCTTCCAAGGCTTGTTTTTGGAAGCATTCCTTTAACAGCAAGTTCTATTGCCTTTCTTGAATCTCTTTGCATAAGTGTGCCATAGTTTTCTTCTTTAAGACCGCCAACATAGCCTGTGTGCCATCTATGCTTCTTGTCTATAAGTTTGTTACCTGTAAGCACAACTTTATCTGAGTTGATAACAATTACAAAGTCTCCACAATCTACGTGTGGTGTATAAATTGTTTTGTTCTTTCCTGTTAAGATGTCTGCAACCTGACTTGCAACACGACCAAGTGAAACATTTGCAGCATCTACTAAAAGCCATTTTCTTTCTATTTCTTCTGGCTTTGCCATATATGTTTTCATCACTTTCCTCCGTAATAAAATCTATCTTTTTTAATTTAATTAAAGCAACTTAAACCTTCGGGATTTTATGTTACTTTTCCGCCCTAAAAGGCAAATTTTATTCACGGGGCTAGTGCAAACAAAAAACGCCTTGAATTTAAGACGTCTTTATTTTATAAAATAACTATGAGTTTGTCAAGTGTTTTTACTAGATTTATATAATTTATTTTTATAAGATTTTTATTTTAAGCTGTTTTATTATCACTACTTTTTATTAAAATAAAACAAAAAATTTGCTTACTTTATTTTTTCTTAATTTATGCCTGAGTTTCTAAAAGCTCTTCTTCGCTTTGACGAGCTATTTCATTATCAGCATAAAAGCCTATAAGATAGTCAGTTAGCCTTGTATAGTATTCAATTTTATCTGATATTGCATCTTGCGCCATCTTTGCACATACGGCTTTTGCCCTTTCTTTGTAGGCATTGATTGCCGTGCTGTTGTTTCCACAAATTTTTATTGCTGTTTGCTCTATAAATTCAGGGGTAAACTTTTCTTCTGCCATCTCAAAATCATTTATACTATTTGTATAGTTTGTTTTGTCGTTATCTATATTAATTCCGCTGTTGCGACTATATTTCCCTACTTTAGCCTGCATTAATACTGCAACATTCATAAGGGAAGAAAGAGCTTCTTTATAATTGCTTTTGCTTAGTTTAATTTCACTTGGAATACTGTTAATATATGCTTCCATACACTCTTGATGCGAAGCTATATCAAAGTATTTAGCATATTTTGGTAATGATTTCATAACATTCTCAAAAAGTATATTTCCTTGTTCTTCCTTCGCTTTCTCCCCTTGAAGTAAGCGGCTGTTTTTCTTATAATTTGTTATTATTCCATTACATAAAGCCAGGTATTCTTCTTCATCAATTTCTTTTTGGCTTAAAAGTTTTTTAGTGATGTCTTCTATGTATTTTACTTGCATTTTTTCTCCTTTGTTTATCACAATCTCATTATAGCAAAAGAAATTATAATATGCAAATAATTTTGCATAATTATGCATAAAAATTTATTATTATAACTTTGCACTATTGAAGATTTTTTTTATTTTTTTAAAAAAAACGTTGACTTTCCCCTTATTATAATATATAATACTTGTAGTTGATAAATATATACATTATTATATTTGCTGATTTGCAGTGACTTTGAAATTATTTGTCAATCATATTTAATTTAGGGGGTATTATGGTAAATAGTTATACTGTTTTAGCCATGCAAGACCTTTTAGTGAAAGGTCTATCAGCCTTAACATTTGTCAAATTTGACCACTCCTTAAACCTACATGAAATTAATTCACACGGACAAGCCGTGAATACATATATACAACTGAATATGTCAAAAGTAGACGAGTGTGCTGAGCCCTTAAGTAAGGGGCGACGAACATGGCTAGACTAAGAGATAAAAAGAATAAAACTGCTTTAAACAGTGATGATATTAAACTTAATAATAAAACAAATTATGATGCAGAGATGCATCAGTCTTTTGTTGATTATAATGTTCAAAACGAAACAATTTTAAGTGATGAAAATCATCAGAATATAGATAATGAGATAAACTTAAATAGTAGCGAAGATGATTTATTAGAAAATTCACAAACTATAAATGCTATTCCCCTTTCAAATAAAGGTGAAAAGAAAAAAAACGGTGGGAAAAATAGCAAAAAGAAAAACACTAGTGAAAAAAGCAATGCAAGCGAAAACGAAGAAGAGCAAAATGCTTTGACTAATGAGGATTATAAAAAGATTGAAGAGCTTATGCAGAACCCTGGTCTTTATGAAAAATCTTCTCAGCAAAGTTCTGAAACAATAGAAGAAGATGATAGCAGTGTTGTGGACGTTGCTCTTCAAGAACTTAGTAAAGATGGAAATAAAAATTTTAGGCTTTCCAAAAAAACTGCCAAAAGACATGATAGTAGCAATATTAAGAAAAGTGCTAAGCCTAAGAAAGTTGTTAAAAAAAGTTTCAAGCAAAGAATGAAAACACTTGGAGTTTTGATTGTTCTTGGTGTGTTTACTGGAAGTGGGCTTGGCGTGTGGTATTTTAATAGTGTGCTAAGACCTAATGTAAACTATGATGACTACATTATTTCTGACTATGTTGTGACAGCTAACGAAGTGCTTGAAAGCACTTTTGGTATAAGCACTAATCAAGAAAATTGGCTGGAAGATATTAGAACTGCTCCGCAATATGAGCAGTATAAAGATTACACCCCACTTAACCTTTCTCCAGCACAGAACTTTATTTTAGCTGAATATAATGCAACCTTAGCTAACACCTTCCATGCCGTGGGAAATGGAAAGGTTGAAACAATTGCAACTCAATCTGTTTATAGTGAAAAGAACTATGATGGAAACAGATATACCTTTGAAAGTATCAGTAAGGGACTTATGCCTATTGCTATCTGCTCAGCTATGAATAAAGGTGCAAATACTGTTGAGCTTTACTCAGGCTCTGACATTCAGCCTGATGATGCCGTTTGGGGCGAGCCTGAAGTTTATTCTGATGATGAGTATACTGAGCTTGCCGGCTCAACACCTGATGCTATTCAACCTTATATAATATCTGACAAAACTATCTTGAGCCAAACCGAAGTTATCTATGATGAAGAAACTGGCTATTACTCATTCACAGTTGAACTTGACCCTGTGACAAGTGTTCTTAGATATGCAAGACAGGTTCAACAAACAAGTGGACTTAGTCGCCCCCCTGAATTTGATTCTGTTACTCAAACCATCACTATTGATGGAGATTGGAATATTATATCTCTTGATATTCGTGAAACCTATAGTGTGGTTGTCATGGGTGTGCCTGCGGATTGTGTTGGAACGCTAACAACATACTACTACTTTAATGTAGATGATGTTGTTCTCCCTGTTTAAAAGGAGTTTATTATGAGAAAGATTTTTAAAGTTCTATCTTATTCTCTGCTTTATTTAATTATTTCAATAGCATCAGCTTATGGTGTTATTACTATTTCGATGAATAATTACAATAAATCACAAAATCCTGATGACCCTACAGTTGTTGTTGCTGAGGAAATAACAACCATGATAAACCATATAACTAGTTCTAGTGCTTTGGGGCTTGACCTTGATATTGAAGTTGGAGCAAGTGGGCAGGTTTTTGATATTGCTATTGATGGAAATATCGACTTCTCAGATGGTTTTGAAAACTTGGCGGTAGATGCTATTATTAATGTTGCTCTTAGTCAAGATAGCTCCTTTGATATTGGTGTTGTATATAAAGATGGCAACTTATATTTTGAACTTCTTAATAATAAGTTCTTTATTGAAACTGATAACTTAATGACTTCGCTAAATCAAGTTCTTGGACTTGTTGGTGTTGAATTGCCTGATATTGACAGTATTTTAGGTTCCCTTAGTCTTGATAGCATTCTTGGTATGCTTTCAAATTTCGAAGAAATCGTTGCTGAAGATGGCTCTCTTATACTGCAAGTTGCCCTTCCAGTTGTGGAACAAATTAATCTTATATGCACTCCTGAATATAAACTGACAGGACTTAGCCTTCCACAAGCAACTATTGAAGGTGTTGAGCTCGCTGTGAATGGTGATATAGACTATCCTGAAGAAGTTATAATTGAAGATGAAGATAGTTCAAACTATATCAATCTTACAAATGTTATCGACCTTGCCTGTGGTATTATTGACTTTGCTTCCCAAGAACAAATCGGGCTTGAATATAATGTGGTTTATAATAATATAGACCTTGCAGGACGAATTGATATTAATATGGCAAGCAAAGCCGTTAGAATTACTCTTGGGCTTGACCAATTAGAGGCTAATTTAATCTTTATTGATAATACACTATATCTTGAAGCCTACAATATCTATGCTAAGTTTAGCATTGGGCAAGTGGGAGAAGTTGTGACTTTAGTTGAAAAATACTTTAACTTTGACTTGCCTGATGAATTAATTGCAAGTGTTGTTTCTGCTATTGAAAGTGGTGACTTTAGCGAATTGCTTGATAGTTTTGAATTGCCTGCAATTGACCTTGGCTCTATTGACCTTTCTATTCTTGAAAGTATTGTTAAAAATGGTGATGTTACTTCTATCTCTATTGCAGATATTGGTAAGATTGATGTGACTTTAAGTGATGGGAAACTTAGCTCTATTGGTTTTAATGGGCTTGGCGCTAATGCTCTGCTTAGCACAACAAACTTTACTGACTTTGCTTTAACTACTGCTACTGAAAACTACATTGACATTGCTAAACTTATCCCTACCCTTGATAATATCCTTGCTATTCTACAAAACAACACATTCTCTGGAAGTGCAGTTATCACTTACAAAGAATACAGCTTTGATGTTAACTACACTATCCACACACGTGAAAACAACAAGTTTATCACCCTTTCAACTAGTGTGTTTGGACAAAACATTAAACTTAATATCTTTAATAACAAAGCATACCTTGAAATAAGTGAAACTAAACTTGTTTGCCAGCTTAATAACCTTGAAAATGTTATCAATAAGGTTCTTGCAACTTTTGGTGTTGAATTTGATAGTTCTTCACTAACTGATGGGCTTAAGAGTTTAATCAATAGTGAAATCAATCCACTTTTAATCACAAGCTTTATTGAAAATGAAAATGGTATCTCTATTGCTTTGCTTGATAAACTTACAATAACTTTAACAAATGCTACAAACGAGCTTAAACTTGATGCAAACTATCAAGACTTAACAGTTAGTGCAAATGTTATTGGCAGTGAGCAAGAACTTACTGTTCCAGTTATTACAGAAAGTCAATACTCACCTATTGAAGATATTGTTGATAGTGTGATAAATGTGTATGACTACGTTCTAGCTAAAACTTTCTATCTAAGCTTTGATGCAAGCTATCAAGATATTAAAGTTGAAGGTGCTTTAAATTATGATGTTAATGGTCTTTCAGCTACTGCTACACTTACCTATCAAAGTTTAACTGCAAATGTTATGCTTTATGAAAACAAAGTATACATTACAGCAGAAAATATTAAACTTGTGTTCAACTTAAGTGATATTGACTATGTTAAGACCTTCTTAAATCAATACTTTGGTGTTGATGTTGAGGGTATGCTTAATGAAATCTTAGGTAAGGTTGGAATTAACCTTAATAGTGAAGAAGATAGTGATATGCTTTCTAGCATATTAAATGGACTTGATATTGAAGCTTTACTTAGTGGTGCTACATTTAATATCTCTACAAACTCTATTACCCTTTCTGCTCTTGATGGACTTGGTGTTAATATTACTCTTGTAGACAAAATGATTAACAAAATTAATGTTAATTATACAATTACTGGTGAGAATGAAGAGCAAACAACAATTTCAGCAAACCTTTCAATTGAAAAGGAAATTAATAAATTCTCTGTTGCAGATGAAAGTGAATATATTGATGTTGTTGAACTTCTTGATATTGTAAAAGCATTTATTGACTTTGCTTCCCAAGAACAACTAGCTATGAATTATCAAGTTAGCTATGACGAATTAATTTTAAGTGGTAAACTTGACTTAAATATTGCAGAAAAAACCGCTAAATTATCAATCAACTTAAATGATAGTATAAAGGCAAACGTAATCTACTCAGATGGTATGCTCTACTTTGAAGCCTACAATATCTATGCTAAGTTTAGCATTGGGCAAGTGGGAGAAGTTGTGACTTTAGTTGAAAAATACTTTAACTTTGACTTGCCTGATGAATTAATTGCAAGTGTTGTTTCTGCTATTGAAAGTGGTGACTTTAGCGAATTGCTTGATAGTTTTGAATTGCCTGCAATTGACCTTGGCTCTATTGACCTTTCTATTCTTGAAAGTATTGTTAAAAATGGTGATGTTACTTCTATCTCTATTGCAGATATTGGTAAGATTGATGTGACTTTAAGTGATGGGAAACTTAGCTCTATTGGTTTTAATGGGCTTGGCGCTAATGCTCTGCTTAGCACAACAAACTTTACTGACTTTGCTTTAACTACTGCTACTGAAAACTACATTGACATTGCTAAACTTATCCCTACCCTTGATAATATCCTTGCTATTCTACAAAACAACACATTCTCTGGAAGTGCAGTTATCACTTACAAAGAATACAGCTTTGATGTTAACTACACTATCCACACACGTGAAAACAACAAGTTTATCACCCTTTCAACTAGTGTGTTTGGACAAAACATTAAACTTAATATCTTTAATAACAAAGCATACCTTGAAATAAGTGAAACTAAACTTGTTTGCCAGCTTAATAACCTTGAAAATGTTATCAATAAGGTTCTTGCAACTTTTGGTGTTGAATTTGATAGTTCTTCACTAACTGATGGGCTTAAGAGTTTAATCAATAGTGAAATCAATCCACTTTTAATCACAAGCTTTATTGAAAATGAAAATGGTATCTCTATTGCTTTGCTTGATAAACTTACAATAACTTTAACAAATGCTACAAACGAGCTTAAACTTGATGCAAACTATCAAGACTTAACAGTTAGTGCAAATGTTATTGGCAGTGAGCAAGAACTTACTGTTCCAGTTATTACAGAAAGTCAATACTCACCTATTGAAGATATTGTTGATAGTGTGATAAATGTGTATGACTACGTTCTAGCTAAAACTTTCTATCTAAGCTTTGATGCAAGCTATCAAGATATTAAAGTTGAAGGTGCTTTAAATTATGATGTTAATGGTCTTTCAGCTACTGCTACACTTACCTATCAAAGTTTAACTGCAAATGTTATGCTTTATGAAAACAAAGTATACATTACAGCAGAAAATATTAAACTTGTGTTCAACTTAAGTGATATTGACTATGTTAAGACCTTCTTAAATCAATACTTTGGTGTTGATGTTGAGGGTATGCTTAATGAAATCTTAGGTAAGGTTGGAATTAACCTTAATAGTGAAGAAGATAGTGATATGCTTTCTAGCATATTAAATGGACTTGATATTGAAGCTTTACTTAGTGGTGCTACATTTAATATCTCTTCAAACTCTATTACCCTTTCTGCTCTTGATGGACTTGGTGTTAATATTACTCTTGTAGACAAAATGATTAACAAGGTTAATGTTAACTATCAACTCACTGATGGGGAAAATAGTTCTGCCATTAATGCAAATATCACTGTTGAGCAGATGGCTAGTATCTTTAATCCTGTTGGCGATTATACCGATGTATCAACTATGCTAAGCTATGTTGAACTACTTTTAGATTATGTTAATACTAAAAAGATGCAATTTGGTATAAATGTAAACTATGGTGAAAAGAATATTACAGGAAATGTTCAACTTGATATAACTTCTATGCTTCTTATGAGTGCTAGTTTAAGTTCAGAAGATATTGAAAACTTTGACTTGAATGCAAATATTGAAAATGGCATGTTCTATATTGACTATAGTGGACTTTGTTTGAAGATTGATAATGAAAACTTTAAAGAACTTATCGTTATTGTGCTTGAAGTTTTAGGTATTGATTCTAATAGTATACCTTTCCTTGAAAATGTTGACCTTGGACTTGATTTCTCTCAAATTGAAACAGACATTGCTTCTCTTGAAATTAGTATTGATGACATTGTGAATATCTTAAAGTTGGTTAAAGGTATTGAATTAAAGGATAATAGTCTTGATATAATACTTGACGGAAAATCAATCTATAATAACCAAAATGCAAGTGATATGATTATTTCGCTTACTAAGGAAAATGGTGCTATCAAATCTTTGACACTTTCTAATATCTACCTTGACGACACTCTTGAAACAAAGATTGATGTTACACTCACCTTTGAAACATTAAGCAAATTTAACTACGTTGACCAAAACAAGAATTATATTGATATTTCTGGCTCAAACGAACTTGTTAAAGCACTTATCAATATGACAATTGATACAGACTTCCATGTTCAAGGCTCATTTGATATTATCGGTTCTCTTGCTGGTTTTGATATTTCTTGGAATGTTCCTTTTGATTTCAAAATCAACGTTGTGGGCAAGGGAGATATTGAACTTTATGGTGTTATTGGTGAAATCCCAGCTATGATTGGTGTTAATAATGACGTACCTCCACAGGTTGGTGACACAGAAAGCGGTTCTGACAGATACCTTTATATCTATTATAAAGCTGGCTATGTTTATTTCTATAGAAGCGAAAAAGTTGATATTATGTTTGGTATTAGCTCTCGAACTTATGAAAAGTGCACTAAAATTTCGATTGATACCCTTCTTGCTGACCCATTCTATTATATTCAATACTGCTTTGGTTTTACTGATACAATTATGAAAGCTATTAAGGATTCTATGAATAATCCACGCACTGAGCCTATGGACTTTGGTAATATCATATATTCTTTCACAGTTCTAGACAACAAGAATTTCACAATCAACCTTAATATGCGTGAACTTACAAATAATCCTGACCTTGATAGTTTAATTGTTTCTCTTGGAATTAAAAAAACAGCTGAAGGGAAAAATTATGTTGGTAAACTTCAACTTAGTTTATATATGCCACTTGCCGATATATTCACTCTTACTCTTTCTACTTCTGATACTCAAATCGTTGACTATGGAACAGAAGTTGATATGAGCCCACTTTATGACTTTATCAACAACTATAAATACGGAAATGAAACTGAGTGGGAAGCAAGTAATGGTAATTGGGAGATGTCTAGTGAAATTCTTTATCAAGTAAATTTTGTGACAAATAGTAGTGAAACTATTGAAACACAAGATTATCATTATAAAGATGGACTTAATTTACCTACACTTTCTGACTATGTTGTTGACGATGGGATAACACACGTGAATTATCACTTTGCTGGCTGGTATGAAGATGAAACTTTTACAACAGAGTTTACAAACGATACCATGCCTAGAGGAGATATAAACTTATATGCTAAGTGGGAACTTACAACTAAAAATTACTATACAATAGATTTTGTTACTTATAGTGACGATAAAATTGATAGTATAACTAAACTTGAAGGCGAAAGTATAAACATTCCTACACTTACAACAAAAGAAGTTACAGAAGAAAATTTCACTTCATACTACGAATTTGCTGGTTGGTATACAAGTGGAGATTTTGCTGAAGGCACTTTATTCAATTCAAATATAATGCCTTCTCGCAACACCACCCTTTATGCCAAGTGGAACTTAATAAAAACTGAATATACACGTCTGGTTAATGTTTATGATGGTGAAGAACTTCTATTGTCAGAACGTTTTAAAGTTGGAGATACAATCGACTTCTCATCTATAGAAAAAGTGAATGATACAACCAAGTTCTATCTTGACTCATCTTTCACTACAGAGCTAACCAACTTTACAATACAAGATAAAGACCTCAATATTTATATAAGAAATATGTATACATTAACCTTTACAAGTGCTTATGGCAACACTAAAACTGTTACACTGCAACTCTATCAAGGCGAAAATATTACCGACAAAATACCAGAACAAGCAAGTTATGTTTACGATGATGGCACACAAACAGCACAAATAACTTATACTTTTAATGGCTATAATAGCGATACAGTTATGCCGAATCATGATGTTACTTATAGTGCAGATTGGAATGTTGATGAAAAACTTTATTACACAGTTTCATTCGACCTTAGATGGTATCTTGTTCTTGGTTGCACAGCTGGTAGCAAGATGAAGGATTCCCCTAGTCCTATCGCTTCGTTCAAAGAGTTAGAAGGAACAACTATTGATTTGAAACAGTATGCACCTACCTGCACAGCTTATTTGACTGCATTCCCAATAGATGCAAAAAACTTTAAAGCAACATCTTGGGGAACAAGTGCTTGGGGAGATTACACTGATGGTGGAAGCGGATTCACATCAATAACTATCACTGGCGACACAACCTTGTATGCTTGTTGGGAAAGAGTTTAATTAAAAAAATAACAGAGATAATTCTCTGTTATTTTTTTAAGGTTTTATATATCCGTAAGGTTTTATGCGCTCGGCAGAAAACTCTATCCAAAAAGTGCTGTTTTTGTTCTTTTCCTTTCTAAATCGCACTTTTATATCACTATTAAGCTCTATATAACTTTCTATTAGTGGTTTTAATTCATCTTCTAACACTTCACATATATGCTGTGGGTCTGGCAATTTATCATTCCTTAAAATATTATTCATTCTTCTTTCTATTCTATATTCCATATACTTACTATCTCCTTTTTTTAAAAAACAATATATAAAAAACTTAAATTTTTAGGCAAACTTAAACGAAGTGATAAAGGCACAAAAGTGTAAGCGATAAGCTTACAAAAGAAAGCAAGACTTTCTTTTAAAAATTAAATGAAATTTAATTTTTGCTTTTGTGCCGTTTTTTAATACAACTTATAATATCTCTTATTTAATACAACTTATAATATCTCTTATTTAATATAACTTATAATTTCAATTATTTAATACAACTTATAATGTGAGTTATATTTTTGCAACTATATAAACAACTTTTTCTAATTTTACAAACCACTAAAATAGTAAAATTTTCGCTTTTTAATAGCTAAATAAGGATATTTATACATGTTTTTTTAAATTACGTTTTATATAACCCATAAGCCCACGGTATTTATATGTGCAATCAAAGATTTTTTTTGAACCATTATGAATATTTTCGCTTAAAAGAGTAAATGCCCTTGCGCTTTCTATTGACTGAACTCTTCCACCAAGTGAGTTTGATGCCCCTATCGCATCATCTTCTGGAATAACACCAAGAAGGGGTAAATTCAGGGCTCGGACTATATTTTCAACACTCATCACCTCACCATTTAATAGTAAATCCCCACGCATTCTGTTTATGACTAACCCTTTATATTCAATATCATATTTGTCTAAAAGTCCAATAACTTTATCAGCATCACGAATTGATGAAAGATGAGGAGTTACAACTATTAAGGCTTCGTTTGCGGGAAATACCGCTCTATGAAAGCCCGCTTCAACACCTGCTGGGCAATCTATTAGAATATAGTCAAAACTAGAGTCAAGTTGCTCTATAACACTTTTAATATGTTCGCCCATTATATTTGTTTTATTATAAGCATGAGCTGATGGAAGAATATAAAGTGATGAAATATTTTTATCTTGAACAAGAGCTTGTCTTGCTCTACATCTTCCCATTATAACATCTGTTATATCAAATACAACTTGTTCTTCAACCCCCATAACTACATCAAGATTGTTTAGCCCAATATCCACATCAAAAAGAACCACTCTAAACCCTAATTTCGCTAAATTTATACCTAAATTTGCACATATTGTTGTTTTACCAACACCACCCTTTCCGCTTGTTAAAACAATCTTTCTTGCCATCTTTATCTCCTTGACTTTTATTTTATCAAAATAGGTTATATAAATAAAGCGAAGAAATGTCGTTTTACACTTAATTTTGTCTTATTTCGGTATTTAGTATAATAAAAAAAGATAGACAAATAAAAGTCTATCTTTTGTTATGTATTTTCATAAATTTTTTGCAAGAGTTCTGGGTCATCAAGAAGTTTTCCTGCACCCAAGATTGATACATTTTCGCCATCTTCTATTATCTTAAATGGATAACGAAAGTTTTGCCTTAAATATTTATCTAGTCCTGCAATTTGGCTCATTCCACCAACAAATAGAACACCATTATTTATAATATCTGTTGTAATCTCTGGTGGTAATGATGTTATTGTTACATCAAGTGACCTTATAATTTCATCAAAAAATGGTTCTAAAACAACTAGTAAATCATTTGAAGAAATTATGTAAGAGCGAGGAACTTTGCTTTCTATATCAACCCCTGTGATTTCCATATTTAATGTATCGTTTGGATAAAGGCTACCTACTTCTTTTTTAAGCCTTTCGCTTGTTCCTAGTCCAATAACCAAGCCTTGATTATATGCTATTGTGTTCGCAATTGCAACATCAACAGCCCTTCCGCCAAGCCCAAGTGTTGCTCCTTTAATTATTGAATTCATATTTATTACAGCTATATCGGTGTTTGCACCACCAATATTAACTATCATATTGGTTTTTGTTGAACTTATATTCTTTCCAGCCCCAATACATGAACATATAACAGTTGGGATAAGAGTGACTTCTTTAAATCCAAGTTCATAGAGTAGTGACAA
The DNA here is from genome assembly GCA_944351415.1 of uncultured Clostridia bacterium. Classification (GTDB taxonomy): domain Bacteria; phylum Bacillota; class Clostridia; order Christensenellales; family UBA1242; genus Caccovivens. The sequence goes on from CALVPQ010000009.1 coordinate 44,462, forward strand.
AAAAGGCTCTTTATCTTTCTGAGATAGCCCACAATTTATAAGCACCATAATTGATTCTCTTTTCTTTTTTAGAGCTATTTTTTCAAAGAAATATTCAAGTAGTGCTTTTAAATACTCATAATTTTTTATTTGCCCATTTGAAATTGGACTGAAAACTTCAACACTATCATTTGTTTTGCCCATCATTTTTTTTGCTTCACTGCCAAGCCCTATAATTTGATAGCCCTGTGGAGTTGGCTCGGCAGCAACCAAAGTTGGTTCACAAAGAACAAAGCCATAATCTTTTACATAGATTTTTGTGTATGAACCACCTATTTCAATTGCACACTTACATTTATTCATAATATTCTCCCATTAAAATTGTATTGTTATTTCATTCATCTGACTTGCATACTGATAACTTATTACCACTTGGTCCTCTGGCATAATAGTTATTAACCTATATAATAATTCATTTCTATCAGATACTGCAAACGTTTCCCCATTTATTGATATTGATTTTATTATAGAATCTTGTGTGATGGCTGTGCTTTGTGAAAAACTATTGTTATTTGCTAGTATATATACCCCTTCTTCTTCAAAACTAAAGGCAGAGCTATAAGTTAAAACATTATAATAGTTACCATCAAATAAATATCTGTTTGATAAGCCGATATTTTCTAAAATTGTAAGTTGTTCTTCATGCAAAATTGACACGTAAGCTGCCTCGTTGCTATCTAAGCCTACAAGCCCTAGGTCTTCTAAGGTATAGATAATATAATCAGTGCCATACTCATTATTTGATATAATCCTATCAAGTGCTTGCATAACCGGATAAATTGGCACTGCACCATTCATCTGATTCCCATTTGTGCTTGAAACAGATGTGCTCATTGTTACAAGCCCAACAAGATTTCCTTTGCTATCAAATAATCCGCCACCTGAGTTGCCTGGTGTTATACCAAGACTTAAATCTATAACATCTTCATAAAGATTGTTTAAATATATAACTTCGTAGTAAACAGTATTAGCTGGAACACTTTCTTCACTTGACACACTCTCTAAAAGTCCTGAAAAACGATTAAAATAATAGTAGTATGCCATTGCTGTTGCCTGTGTTAAATCGTTATTGCTGGCAACATTACCAAAGGTTACCCTGTTTAAATACTGCATACTAAGTGGTGTGCCAATTGTGAAAACTTCTTCAATATCGAGTTTATCTTCACTTGAACAGTAAATAGAACGGTCTGCCATTCTTATAAAATCAAGCTCTATCTCACTGCTATAAAGAATTGCTACATCAAAGTTCCTATTTGACCATAAAACACTTGCTTGATATTCACTTTCATCTTCCGTTACAATTGTTATAGATATATTTGAGTAGTTTTCATCATAAACCCAATCTATTACATGATAATTTGTGACTATATAACTTCCTTCTTTAACCATGATACCATCAAGCTTTGAATAAATTGATGAATAACCTGTTGATGCCACACATATTCCACTGCCTTGTGATGTATAACTGGCTGATAATTCGTTATCATAGGCACTTACTCTTATAGCTACACTTGCATTATCTCGATAGAGTTTTGATATTTCTTGAAGCGTCATATCTTCTGTGATTTGGTCGTTAAGGCAATAGGTTTGAGAGCTTGTTTTATCACTTAAAATTGGCAAAAGAAAAGCTGATGCTAAAAATGATAGCACAAGAACAAGTATTAAAGTTAAAACAATCATCATATAGCTTTGTTTATTCATAAACTCTTTCCTTTTCTATTTCCCCTTTTTTATATTTTTTGTTGATTTATATATTTTATTACTATTAAAATTAAATGTTGCTTTTAATGATAAAAAGGCATTCTTTATAAATGCCCCTTACCTTAAATTATTTGTAAACTTTTCTTGTATACTTTTCTGTAATCTTGGGCAACCTTCATTCCCTCAAGTATTTCATAAGTTGCATCACCTTCAACAACTGTTTTCATAATAATTGAATCGCCTAAAATATCACAAACTATATCTTGAATAATTGGTTTGTGTGATGCATTAAGAGCAACTGCAAGTTTTACAATTATGCCTAGCTTTCTTACTGCATCGAGGTCTTCTTCTGTTAATATATCTTTATATTTTATCCAATCATTAAGAGAAAAATCATCTAGGTTTTGGCATCTGCAAATAAAACCTGCTATAAGAAGTTCTCTATGAGTGACACCTGCAAGGTCTGAAAATACTATTTTTTCAAAACCATACTTAGAATAGTTTTCACTGTTGATACACTTGCCACTATCATACATAAATGATGCTATTCTTAGTGGTTTTACATAAAATCTTGGTAGTTTATGCATTACTTTAAGTTGTTTAAAAAGAATTGTTGCCATATTATATACATGACTATTTATTGAAAATTCATCATTATTAAATTCATAATAACTTTCTAGTGAATTTGATAAAAGGTCGTTAAATTTTTCTTGGCTTGCATTTAAAATATTTATTTGCAAAAGTCCTGCTCTTAAATTTGCTGTTGAAATTGTTATTTCTTTGATTGATAAAGCCTCAAAAATAGCTTTAATTATCACAAGCCCTATCATAATTCTATCAGCATTATCATAATCTATACCCTTAATTTTCTTAATCTTATCAAGGTCTAGCTCTTCAACAAATTGATACGTTTTTTCCATATTTGAAGAGGATAATTGAAAATTATTATCTACGTCAAGTGGATAACGTTGAATTTTCTTTGCAATTCTTCCAAGTGATATAAAACTGTCTCCAAGCCCTACAAATTTGCTATCTTCATCTAACTCTTGCAAAATTCCGTCAAGGATTATCTTTTTCTTTATTTCTTCTATTGTTTTATTGTTATCCCCTTCTAGCTTTGTATTGTATGTTCCAAAAGGTAATATGCTACTATTAAGTATGGCACGTCTGTTATACTTTACAATATATGATACATAAGCCCCAACATATACAAACACACCCTTTGCACTATCTATGCTATTAACAACTGCATTGAATAAATTTTTAATATAATCCTCATCGCTGAGTATTACAAAATTAAGGCCTGTATTATTATAAATTTCATCTAAAAAACCTCTATAATTTCTTGCCTTTAAAACTACATTTGTGGTTACTGATATTATCTTGCCTACACCATAGCTTTCTATCATCTTTCGGTATACCTTAAGAACATCTAAAAGTTCATTCTTCGTGTTAGGATTTAAAAGTTCGTCTTTATCAAGTTCCTCACCAAGCGCAACATTCTGATTTTTATATAGCGAAAGCATACTTTTTCCGTTGCTAATTTTATATATAGATAATTTTAATGCCTTTTCATTAAGCTCAATTATTGCTACTTTTTCCATTTTTACCTCTACTTAAATCTATAGCTTCAACTGGACAACTTGCTTGACAAGCCCCACATCTTATGCACTTATTTGTGTCTATTAAAGCCTTGCCGTCGCTGTCAAAACTTATTGCTCCAACAGGGCAAATTGCAACACAAGTTCCGCAACCTATACATTTTGTTTTGTCTACCACTTTAGTAATCCTCCGTCTGAGACATTTTAGCACATTTTTGCAAGAAAGTAAACTAATTTTTAAACACTTTTATAACTTCAAATATAGATAATATACATAAGAAGATGCCAAAGGCTATTTTTAACACTTTGCTAGGTAAAAAACTTGCAAGACATGCTGATAAACAAGAAAAAATAATACCACTTATGATGATATATAATATACCTTTCGTTTGCAAATATCCATTCTTATAATGAATGATAAGTGCAAAGACTGCCATCACTAAAAATGACACCAAATTTATTCCTTGACAAAGTTTTTGGTCAAGCCCTAGAAATATCGTAAGTAGTGGTATTAAAATAGTTCCGCCACCCATACCAAGTCCGCCAAAAATCCCCGCTAAAAAACCAAATAAAATATATAAAAATATCGTTAAATATATGCTCATATTATAAGTTTCACACCCCCTACAAACATGATTAAAGCAAAAATAAATCTTATTGCCTTAGGTGGCAAAAACTTTAAAGCAAAAGCTCCGAGAAGTCCACCAGCAACAACACCAAGCCCTATTGTTATAAGTGGAAAGGATTTTATGTAGCCATTGATAACATATATAAAGGCTGAAATTAAGCTTAATGGAAAAATAACAGCTATTGCAGTTGCATGCGATTGTTTGGCATCAAGCGATAACACTTTTTGAAGTATTGGCACACATACAATACCACCGCCACCACCAAAAAAACCATTTAAAAAACCTATTATCATGCCACTTAACAAAAGTAAAAACTTCTCTTTTTTAGAAAAATTTTTGACGTTTTTTGACGAATTTGATTTATTTTCTTTTTTATTCCTTTCTTTCGGCAAATTTTGCATGACAATTTTATTTTTTCTTAGCTTTTTTATTATATTGTTGCTAGGTTTTGCACAATTTAAGTTAAAACATATTTCTTTTATACACAAATTACTTTTTGCCATACAATTATTATAAATAAATATGTAAAAATTATTTGATTATAAAGAAAAAATGTTGTATACTACTAAGGTAAATGTCTACGGCATATTTCAGGATATTCCATGGTTTTATGCTAAGATTACTTAATTATCATTTAAAAGGTGGATTTATGATTAAAACTAGAAATAAACTTAAGTCAACTAGAACTAAACTTTTAAAATTATGTGTTGCTTTCTTGTTCCCTTTTACTTTAATTGGTGGACTTTTTTCTATTACATCTCAAACTAATGCAGTAAGTGCTGATTATGTGCCATCTTATCAAGAAAATGTTAGTGTGACTAATGCTTCCTTTGAAGAAGGTTCAACACCTTATGCAACTGGCAATTCCCTTTCTGGGTGGACTGCTATTGAATCAAGTTCTACCGCTCAAGGTATGCTTATAGATGTTGGTTCTGGCACTTCAAGTGATGGAAGCGCTAACACAACATTTTCTAATAATCAAGAAATTTATATGCTTCAATCTAACCCTGGCTCTTGGGGCGATGATGATAGCAGAATTTTAATGATTAATTCAAAGCAAAATAGCGATGACCACAATATCTATGCATCTAAAGGTTATAGGTCAAGTTCAATTACACTTGAAGCCAACTCTTATTATAGATTTTCTGTTGCTGTTAAAACACTGCCTAATGGTGATGATAGCGCTTATGCTTCAGTTTATGTTTCAGGCCTTGTTGATAAAGATAATGAACAAGTTGAAGTTGGTGTTGAAAACATTACTTCAAATGTTTGGAATGAGTATTTCATCTTTGTTGCTACCGGTGATGAAAGTCAAACTGTTACTGTTGACCTTTATTTAGGCGGTAACGATGCTATGACTAGCACTGGTGTTGTGTTCTTTGATGAAGTTAATGTTAATAGATATTCTGAAAATGCTTTCTATGAATCCTGTTATGATGATTTTGGATATGTAGGCGAAGATACACTTAATAATCTAGATAATAGATATTGCTTTGTTATTGATGCTTTGCGTGATAACTCTGCCCTTATTGACACAACTGGGTATAACTTTGATTTTGAAGATACAATAACTTCTTCAAACACCCTAGGAGAAAGCTGGACTAGAATTGGAAATTCTCATGGTCATGCAATTATCACTTCAAGCATGAATAATGACTTTACAAAATTGACAGGTGGCTATTCTTATGTGGGTTATGACCTTAGTTATGCAAATAGCCAAGTTTTAACTCTATTTACAGATGAAGATGGTGGCTATGTTGGTGTGGAGTCTAAACCTTTTGATGTTAAAGCACACGGAATTTATAAGATTTCAGTTAATATGAAGGTTTCTGACACAATTTCAAGTGGTTCTTTCTATGTTAAAGTTCAAGAAAATGACACAATTTATAGTCTTTATCCTAACCTTTTAACAGATGATGAAGATAATGATGATAATACACTTGAATACTATGAACTTCAAAGTGGTCAAACTAGTGGTTATACTTCTAACAATCAAAATGATTTTACTAACGATTATCAAACAATTGAAATTTATGTTAAAGCTCATTCATTATATGATAGTTCGATAAATATTCAACTTTGGCTTGGTGACTCTTCTACTACCGCTAATGGTTGTGTTGTTGTTGATAACCTATCAATTGAATATGCTACAGAAGAAGAGTTTGCAGCAGCTTCAAATAGTGTTGAACTTCTTTCCTTCTCTTCAACCCCTTCAGGAATAGCAAATCCTTACTTTAATGAAGCAAACAACAATACTTATGCTTTAAACTATCCAATTGCCGCTTCTGATTGGACAACTGCTATTGAAAATGAAAATTATAATGAAAGCGGAATTTTATATCTTTATAATAATGAACATTATAAGGAAACTTACTCTGGTAAATATAGCTGGGCTGGGAATTACCCTGGTCACCCTGATAATACAACTGGTATTGACCTGCCAAATAATGTTTATATGATGTATAATAACAGAAACAGTTATCAATCAATCACATCGGCAAGTTATAACCTTGCAAGCAACTCATACTATAAACTTTCATTTGATTATTACAACCAAGATAGAACTGGGCTTAACCCTTCTGAAATAAAAGTTGAAGTGATTGATGGAAATGGTATCACCCTATTTTCACAAGCCGGAATTGCTAGCACAAACCTTTGGAATACTATGAATATCTATTTCCACACTGCTGAAACTGTTTCTCACGATATTCAAGTTGTTGTTTCTCTTGGAAGCGGAGATGCTAAAGTTGGTGGGCTTGTTTATCTTGATAACTTTATTGTTGAAAGTTCTAGCGAGAACGAATTTAACTCCTCTGATGCATATTTTAAAGCAGACTTAACTGATTATTATCTTAACTTAACTGTTAATGGAGAAATCTCTAATGAAATTCAAGAATCACCTGCTTACAATTTAAGCATTGACCAAATATATGACTCTAATTTAACAGATGCTGATGAATTAGATTGTGCAGTAGCCGGCATCATAAGTGGAAGTGATAATCCTTATGGAGAAGAATACATTATAGACGATTCAAATTATATTGCTATTCAAACAAAATATGCAAGCAGTGCCACACTCACCTCCGCCTACACGGTATCGCTAACAGCTGACACCTATTATAAATTGACTTTTGACCTGGCAACTATATTTAATGATTCAGCAGCAAATGCAAGCACTGATGAGCATAATTGTGCTTATGGTGTGACTGTTGCCGTTGATGGATATGATGCAATAACTGAAATTGTTAATGATGGACAACTTCTTCAGTATTCAATCTATCTTAGTGCTGACGCTGATTCTACCCCTACTATTGCATTTACTCTTGTTTCTGATTGTTATGAAACTCTTGGGCTTGCACTTATCACTCATTTAGACCTGACACCAGTAGATGAAACTGAATGGACAAATGCAAGCATCTCACCTTTATATAATCAGCGAGTATTTGTTGCAGATGCTAGTGCTACGGCAGAAGATGATACAACTGATGAAGATACATCTGATGATACAACTGATGACACAACTGTTGATAATACCGCTTGGCTTACTATTCCTTCAATAATATTTGCTGTTGCTATTATTGTTGCTGTTGTTGGATTTGCTTTAAGACATGTTAAAGTTAAGAAAATTGAAAGAATTAGAAAGGAAAGTTATGACAGAAAACTATCTGCTAACCATGACGTAATCCTTGTTGAAGCTCAAAAGAGAAGAGATAAAGAGCTTGCTGACCTTATGCAGGCTAAAAAGATTCTTGAAAGTGACAAGGCTAAACTTGAACAAGAACATAAAGATTTTGTTAAAGAAAGTCAACTCAATAGCAAAGGCAAACTTTCTAGAGAACTTGAAAAAGAACTTAAAGCTTATAACCTTAATATCATTAGAGTTGATGAAAAAATCAATATTATAAAAGAAAAGATTGACACTGTTATGTCAGCTGACTACCTGCTCTCACTAGAGAGAAAGATTGTTGCTGAAGAAGATGATGCCTACAAAAAAGAGAAGAAAGCTTATAAAGCAAGTCTTAAAAATAAAGACGTGACTCAAAACTCAAGTGATGACAGTGAAAATTAAAGTCTAAAAAAAGTGTGCAAAAAAAAACACACTTTTTTTTATTTGCTATTCAAAAAATCCAAATATTAAAAATTAAAATATTAAATAACAAAACAAATATTAAATATTTAAATAGAAAGTTTAAAATAAATATATTTTTAAAATTTAAAATAATTTGTTTTAAAATTTTTATAATTTTTTTGAAAATATAAGAAATAGTTATATAATAAACCATATAGATTATAAGGGATTATTATGGAAAAGTTTACAAGAATGGACACAGTTAAAGGTGCATTTAATTACTATGATTTATCTAAATATATTTCAGCTGAAGAGATAGAAAAATTGGCAAGCGAAGTTGATAAAATGCTAGAACAAAAAAAGAACTATTATAAAGTTTTAGGTTTTGTATATGAAAAACTTACAAAAGTGAAAGCTGATATTGACAAAAGATATTGCAAAAAGATTGTGAATGATATTTTTATAAATATAGATTTCGCAGATGAAGTAAATGAATTTATTGAAAACCCTATTTTGAAAGATAAAATTGGGGTTGATTTTGATAATGCAATACTCACCCTTCGTGTGCATGATGGCTTTGTTGTTAAAAGCGATATAGGTGCAGGAAAAACATACATAAATGGAAAATATTACTATGATATAGAAGAGCAAGATTTGCTTGAGTGTTATTGTGATTTTGTGACGGACAATAAGTCGCTTTATGTGCAATTTTCAAAGAAAAAAATTTCAGGCGGATTTTTCCTTGACCCTTATATGTCATATTTTAAAACTTATAAGAAAAAAGCTGACAGGCTTGAAAAACTGAAAAAGAAAAAGGATGTTGAAATGATTTTTGATAATAAAGAAATTTTATATAAAAAATAAATTCTAATATTTAAAGCTTTTTAGTTTTTTTATTTTAATTATTATTTTAATAAAAAAGAGACTTTATAATAACCCGTAGGGTTAAAACGGACTAATAATTAAAAAGAGAGTGATGCAAGAGCTTGTTTCCTAAATTGCATAGGGG